>PLXD01000185.1 GCA_003151295.1 Chitinophagaceae bacterium
GAAGTAATTCGTGACCGCGCTTGACTTGCTCCTTGCCGCTAACTTGCAGATTTCGCGGCCAGCCATTCATTCTTTCCATAACCGGGTATCACATGGCGTTCGCTATGGTAAGAGGAACGCACAAGCGGCCCGCTTTCTACATAATCAAACCCCAGTTCATAACCGATTTCCCTGAACTCCGCGAACTCATCGGGGTGCACAAAACGAACGACCGGTAAATGTTTTTTGGAAGGCTGAAGATATTGACCGAGGGTTATTACATCCACCCCGCTATTACGGAGGTCCTTCATAGACTGCACCACTTCTTCTTTTCGTTCACCCAAGCCCAGCATGATACCACTCTTGGTGCGCATTGTGCCTTGCTTAAGGATCTGCAGGGTCTCCATACTACGCCAGTATTTGGCTTGAATGCGCACTTGCCTGGTGAGACGTTCGACGGTCTCTATATTATGCGACACCACATCCGGGGCCGCTTCCATAATCCGTGCTATATTTTCTTTTTCCGCTTTAAAGTCGGGTATCAGCGTTTCCAGGGTCGTTCCGGGATTGAGTGATCTGACCGCCCGGATGGTATTCTGCCAGATGATACTGCCACCGTCCCTGATCTCATCCCGGTCTACCGAAGTAATCACGGCATGTTTCACTTTCATGAGGTAGATGGCTTCAGCAACCCGTTGTGGCTCGTCCCAATCCACCGGTTCCGGACGGCCTGTTGCTACCGCGCAAAAGCCGCAACTGCGGGTGCAAATATTCCCGAGGANNAGCATTCTCCCATATTGGGGCAATTCCCGCTTTCACAGATGGTGTGAAGTTTATGAGTATCGACCAACCCGCGGACGTGCTTGTAACTTTCGCCGATAGGTAATTTTACACGAAGCCAGTTTGGTTTCTTGATGCCGGCGGTCTGCTGGGCTTCCCTGAATTCGCTTTCAGGGACGTTCGGGATGACGGGTAATTCCTGCATTTTGCAAAGGTAAGCCCAAAATGTATTACTTCCGCTTGCCGAAAAGGATGGTTACATAACCATTAAAGAAGAAATTCCTTTCAGGGCTTTCCATAATTTGTGGGATCTTACTGAAATAATACTCGGCGGAGAGACCAACTTCGATAGCCGTGACGCTCTCATTGAAGCGGCCGTAGTCAAACCGGAGCGCCGTCTTGGCATTCAGACCGGGTTTGATCTTTAACTTATTCCAGCCGCTAAAAAAGCCGGCGGCGCCCAACTCCTGGTAACCGCTGTCCACGATCGTGGGATAGGTACTTTGAAAGGTATTGTTGTATTTATCTATCACATTCAGCAGGTAAGGCTTTAAAATACCCACCGAAACCCCTCCTGTATATAAACCGGTTACAGCCACCCCGTTCTTATTACCCTTCCCCCCGATCCGTTGTTGCTGACCGACGGAAACCTTGAACTGGTAGAAATTATTCTCTTTCCCCGGAATATAAGAGCTGATGCCATCAGGATTGTTGGCGGCCGAAACCTTCCCTTCTCTCTCGGATTTTTTTTCATTCAATTCGAACTGGTAAATGAGGGTACGGGTATTGGTCTTGAACTTCCCCCTTTCATAGGAGATCCCATAGCCGTCGGTCGCCAGCTTGATTCCAAAAATGCTATGTTTATTAAAGACCAGTTCCNNTTAATACGTTCCTTTTTGGCGTTATTTTTATTATTCCGCCGATTCTGGGAAGTATAGTAGGTGGAATCCTGGGCAAAAAGAGCTAAAGCACCCGAAAAGGCAAGGATAAATAAGAAAAGTTTCTTCACTGCTTATGATTTAATTTATCTGACGTAAATTTAAGTAAAAAACAGAATGACATCCACAGTTATTTACGAAGGAGAACTGAGAACGGTTGCTACCCATCTTCAATCAGGTTCAGTAATAGAAACGGATGCTCCAACAGATAACCAGGGCAGAGGGGAACGATTCTCCCCTACCGATCTGGTGGCGACCGCCCTGGGTAGTTGCATGACAACGATCATGGGTATCAGGGCAACGGAGCTTAAAATAGATCTGCGGGGAATGAAGATCGAGATTCAGAAGCTTATGAAGGCGGATCCCAGGAGGATCAGCGGAATTGATTTGACTTTTCAGTTTCCGGCCGGCCTGACACTGAATGAGAAGCAACAAACCATTCTTGAAAGAGCCGCTCATACCTGTCCGGTAATGTACAGCATCCATCCTGACATAGAGGTACGAGTGGTCTTCAACTGGAATCAGGCCGTGATCGCCTCCGTATGATTAGCTTTAATTTCAACAGGGCTTGTGAATCGGCCGCGTGGTCTTTTACGATGGACAAAGGCACGGTCCTGGCAATGGCTTCGAAGGCCCCGGCATTGACGCGGAGACCAAAATTCCGGGCAAGCAGGGAAAAAACAATACCATTAAGCGGGGATAACTGTCGCCAAAGCCCTCACGACACGACTAACTGGCAGGCCCATCACGTTGTAGAAATCACCCCGGATGGCCTTGATCCCCACCACGCCGATCCATTCCTGGATCGCATAGGCGCCGGCTTTGTCATAAGGCTTATATTTATCTACATAGGATTCGATCTGCGCAAGTGTCAATTCATGAAACCAGACTTCCGTCGTATCGGCGAAAGCAATTTCTTCTTTCCCCCCGATTATGACGACCCCGGTAATAACTTCGTGCCTGTTACCTGAGAGAGAGGACAGGATGCGAACGGCGTCCGCCCGGTCCCTTGGTTTGCCGATGAGTTCTTCTCCCAGCACAACGACCGTATCGGCGGCCAGAATGATCTGCTGTCCGCCCAACGAATCTTTTATTGCAAGTGCTTTTCCGCGGGCAATATGGATGGGGACCTCACCGACCGCCAGGCCTGGAGGCCATGATTCATCTGTGTCTCTGACGACCACTTCAAAATCCAGCTCGGCCCATTCCAACAGTTGCCTGCGTCGCGGCGAGCGGGAGGCTAATATGATTCGATCCATTGATTATAAAATTTGAATGATCATTGATAAGATACCCGCCAGCATAACCGCTTTTATGAGCCCGCTGAGGTGATGATAATCGGCGGTAGCCGTGGCCGTATACAATTTACGCAGGATCCTCAATAACGGTATGATCAACAGCAGGGTGCAGTAGAGGACACCCAGGAACCAACCATATTGCAATACATAAAACTGAATGATGATGAGCGCTCCTATCAATACGACCAGCCAGACACCCGCAAATACCTTGGCGACATTCACTCCCCAAATGATCGGCATGGTACGACATCCGTAGCGGGCGTCTCCCCTCATGTCTTCGATGTCTTTTATGACTTCACGGATCAGGGAAATGATAAATGCAAAACCGCCATAGACGACTGCGAACTTAAAAAGCCTGGATAATCGCTGGTGATAAACGGGATCCACAAACACGTCGACCCTGAACTCACAGGTGTATAATACAAGGATGACCCAGGCGGTGAGCAGGGAAATGATCACATTGCCAATCAGCAATTTTCTTTTAAAAATAGTGCTGTAGAACCATAATAAGGCGACGCATCCCAGGTTGGCCGGACCGACGACCCAATTATTCAGTTTCCAACTGGTATAAAACCCCAGCAGCACTCCCAGCCCAGATAATATCCAATGCCAGATGATCGTCCACCGCCTCTTAATGATGCGGTCGACGACCAATTTATCCGGCTTATTGACACGATCGATATTGAGGTCGAAGTAATCATTGATAATATACCCGGCGGCGGCTATCAATACGGAAGATAGGGAGAGTAAATAAAAGATCCCCGGAGGAAGGATATTTGTATAGTCACCATATCTTCCGGCATGCAGACTGGGTAACAGGATACAGTAGTAGAACAGGAACTGCGTCAGTGCAATAAAGACCAGGTTTGGCCAGCGGACAAGTCTGAGAAAGGCGGCTAGCAGTGTCATCCGGGATATTTTATTTCAGGCATGTAGGAACTGCAAGATAAAAGATAGAATTCACTTTTTAGAATGGAAGGCGTTACAGGCCGGTTTATTTTGAAGCGATGGATGTATCCCCTTCCCAATTCCCGTTCAATCGCATCACTTTTTCAATCACATCCCTGACGCAGCCCTGACCGCCCGCAAAGTTGGATATATAAGCGGAAATATGTTTTACATCCGGGACCGCATCGGCAGGTGCACAAGCCAGGCCTACCTGCTTCATAACCTGGTAGTCGGGTATATCGTCCCCCATATACAATATTTCGGCCAGCTGCAGCCCCTTGTCAAGGGCATACCGATCCAATATTTCCTTTTTGTTCTCCGCTTTGAGGAAAATATCCCTTATACCTAACCCTTGCATTCGCTGCCGGACCCCTTCGGACGATCCCCCGGAAATGATCACGATCCCATATCCCTTTTTAATAGCCAACTGAAGGGCATACCCGTCTTTTATATTCATTCGCCGCACCTGTTCCCCGGAATCGAATACCTGCACCGAACCGTCGGTGAGTACTCCGTCAACATCGAATACAAAGGTCCTGATCTGCTTGAATAGTGCTAGAACGTTCATGATTATTTGAAATTAAGCGTACTCCCTTCCCGCAATGGGGTCTGATCGGGTAAGGTTACGATCAGCTTACCCCGGCCATCCTGCAATATGCATTGGCATCCCAGCCTCGAATTAAGCCGGGGATCGGCCGCCCGGCCGATATAATCTTTTTCCCGCCTGCCAGGCCCTTCCAGGTAATCGTCCCCTTTCTCTACATAGAGATGGCAGGTGCTGCAGGCGCACACGCCGCCGCAATCATGGTGCAAGTGTATTTTGTTTGCAAGAGCTACTTCCAGCAGGCTCTGGGCCGGCTTCACGTTGGTAAAAGTGACGGACGATACAGCTTTCTGTTCAAAGTTAAATGTGATCATATACATCTTCTTCCAGCATTTACGGGTGGCAAAATTACCTGTAATTAAGATAATACAAGACTATTTGTCCCAATAAGGATCATTTTACGGGAAAAAGCCCCGGAACAGCAGGTATTTTGTATTTTTGATCGTATCCCTTTCCATCATTGCTTTTTTTCTACGTAAAAGGGTGTCTGTGGAAAGGACCGCACTGATCAATGCTTCTCCCGGCGCCGTATATGGCCTGTTGGTCAATCTTAAGACCTATGACAGCTGGATGATCTGGAACCAGATAGACCCCAACATGAAAAAGCAATATGGAGATACTACCGAGGGAAGCGGCGCCTGGTATAAATGGCAAAGCAATAATCCCAATGTTGGCAATGGCAAGCTGACGATCCTAGAAGCGATCCCTCCACAAAAAGTAGTTACCCTTCTCGAATTTGAGGGTTCCGATGCCGCTATGGGCGGATGGGTGTACTGGTCATCGATAAGATGATCGGTGACGAATTCAATAAGGGGCTGACCAATCTCAAAAAACTGGCTGAGGGGAAATAAAGACCTTCAAAAAATAAAGAATCCTTATATATAACTACTGCTTATTATATAATTTGCCGGAAGCTTGAATTTGTTTTGTAAATAACTCATACAATTCTTTTGTATCCAAATAGTTATTCAACATAGCCAAATGTTTCTCTATGGTAGTCCTGTCATTTCGGACAGCAGGTCCCGTCTGTACTTCACGTGGGCTACAATGAGCTAAGCGTCCGGCAGTTTCCTTTATAACAGGCAGGAGCAATGTAAAATCCACTTTTTCCTGCCGGCAGTAATCTTCCGCCAATCTGAAAAGATGATTGCTAAAA
>PLXD01000567.1 GCA_003151295.1 Chitinophagaceae bacterium
TAAAATATGATCAAATAGAATTAAGTAAAAATCAATTTGATATCGGCTTTGTATTAAGGAATTTATCTCTTAAATCAGAGAGCGTTTTTCCACTCGACGTTTTCCAACTCGTCCAGCCATTAACGGTTTGCCTATCGCTACCGGCATCTTGAATGCCTGCCAAAGCGGCGTAGCTCGGCGCGCTAAATACTTTGCCCAATACTTCAAGTGATCCATCCTCGAGTATTAGAGCCTCATAATTACGCGATGTGCCTGATCCTGATCTGGGTTTATAGGTCATGAAAAGCTTTTCACCAATGTCCAGTAATTTTTGTGCAACTAAATCGCCAATTTCGACATCATATTTAGTGATGTCGCGATTTTCCCTTGGGGGCTCAGATTCTTCCTCTGTGTCAAGCGCCGGCTTAAATTCTTCCGGGAATTCATATATAATATTACCGGCATTTTTAAGTTCGACAAACTTGCTGACGATCCATAATTTAACTTTGTGTCTTTGCTGTCGCGCCCAGTCTTTTAAATCGTTTGGAATGCTATCGATGGGTATGCCTATGATGGGTTCATCAACCAAAATGTCCCGAATAACCTTTCTAACATTTACCGATGAAATGCCAAGATTGGTAAATTTCTCTTTGATGTATTCGTTATTTTCATACATTTCTGCGGAAATATCTTCTAGCTTTTGTTTTGTAATCAATTGAAGAGATGCAACAATTTGTTTTGAAACTTGTTTGGCAATGTGATTCCAAACGTCATGATGACCCAATTCTGTTTCAACAACATACCATTTCCTTTGGCCTAAGTCAATGGCAAATCCGTCAGGAATAGTTCCAGCGCCATCTGCAGTTTTTATCAAGGTCTTCGGTAGATAAAATGAATCGGGTCCAAATAAATATTCGTAATTATCAAAGACTACCTTTTCGATTTCAGCTTCATTTTCAAAGGGAGACTTAATAAATTTTATATCTTTGAATATTAGCATGTAGGTTAAGGTTTATATTTTGGCCATTGGTTCTAACCGATTGATGGGTTGTTTGATTGATATTGTTTTATAAACTCAACTTCTTTTCTATTTATTTCTTGGTCAGTATTATTTTCTGATTCAAATAATATTTCCTTTTTAATAATTAAATCACGCCGCTGCTCTCTAGTAAAATCCTTTTCTATTAATTTGCTGTTAGCACTACCAAAATAGTTAAGTGCGTCCATAAGATCCTTCCCAATATAAATCTTGCCATTTGGGTATGTTATTTTGTAAATAACTTTAAACATTTAAAAATCATCTTTAATATGGGGAATGAAGCCGAAAAAAATTTAGTAGTTACGCAATTTACCCTACGTTTGACTGTTGTCGGAATTAAATATATGGATAAAAATTCATCTTTGTAAGCCTCTTGAATAAAATGATGATTTGTAGTTTGTCGCAGTTGACAACTATGCCTAATTTGTATCATTTATTTATCTAAGGAAGCTCATAAGTATTAAAAATTCGACAGGAAATAGTAGATCGGATGGCCTTAGAAAGATTAGATGATGAAAGTCTTCTCTTCCTCCTGCCCCCAGGGGAACAGTTTTGTGGCTCGGATATTTTATTTGCTGAAAAATGTCGAAAAACACGGAAGGATCCAAAACCTGATCGGCGGAGAAATATGCGGACAATAACATACTCAGTGCGGTTTCCAATGACTTTTCCGCTCAACAAAAACAGCTTGTATCCGGGTTGAACGGATTAATCGATGATTTGCAAAACAATATTAATGATAATCTCACTTCAAAATTGCAAATCGTTGCCAGTACCCTTCCGTTCGGAAATCACTTCCCGCAAGTCGCTGATAGATAAACAATGCTTTTCGAATGTCGGTGCAGTGCGGGAACGTACTGAATGTATCCTGATTGATGTAAATCTTTTAAGCATTTAAGATAAGTGGGTCTTGCGCTGATCTTGGCAGATTGCATGAGGCTCACCCTTTTAAGGATAATAGGATTATTTATGTCATCTTTACCAGATTGCTGTATCAGGACCAAGTACAAGGAGATATGCTTGGATGTAATCCGAGGGTCATCTTGGATGGTCTGAAGAAATTGTGACAATAATTGTACATGCGTCATGCGCCTTTCTTTATTCCCTCTAGACATTCATCATTTTTTCGATATCAATAAATCGGTAATAGTAAATGCCTCCTATTTTGGAGCCTTTTAGCTTGCCGGCTATCCGGAGTTGCTGTAAACTTCCTTCTGAGATACTTAATAATTTCTTTACCTCACTGCCCCGCAGCCAAGGCTTATTTGGGGTGGGAGAGTGGGTAGCCAGCAAGCCTTTAATATCCTCGAGCAAACTGAGTCTGAAGGTCTCCAAATCATGTTTGGTTATAATTTCTAAAGCCATCACTTATCTTTTTTACTCATTTGCAATTCCAGCATATACACCAAACTCCCCAAAATACGGTCATAGGTTGATATATACTTGATATACCCGTATTTATTCAATTCTTTCATCGTCCGGTAATAAGTGGCGACACCGGAAATCTTTGCCAGCGGCATAAGATCCCGGCTGAAGATATGCAAGGGATCTTTGTAACTCTGCTGCTCCCACAAATAAAGTAAGGCCATGTACACACTAATGTGTACAGGCCCTATTCGTCCATCACAGGTTATGACCTCGTAAAACCGTTTAAAAGGTTTTGATTGTTCCATATTTGCTGCAGACGTTCCCATCACTTTCCTACAAGCTGTGCTTTTGATGATTTCCGGGATTCCTGGAAGGTTTGGGGGCAATCTGAATACCCGTCAATACCTTATTTTNNCAGCCTGGTTTCTTTCTGCTGGGTTGTGCCGATTCCCGATATGATAGACACATTATTTACCGGCGCTGGCGTTTTATCGTGATTTTGGCTAACGGCCTGGTCCTGTTTTGATCCTTCATTTTTCCTTTCCGCCTGGTTGTCATTTGGCAAAACATTTTCGGGATGGACAATGGTCTGATTCTCCGAGGACCTATCATTCCCCGGGTCGCGAATACCTCTGTCATTCCCTGGATTCATCGCGATGTTCGGATCCATCATTTCTGTTAACTCTGTATTGAATTGCGAAATGCTGATCACATGCCCATTCTTAATAATATCCAGTTCACGTTTGGGTATATTGGCCCGCAGCCTGATAACCGGATTTCCAGGCATGTCCAGGTGAACCGACTGGGTATTTCCCATTTCTATCGACCTGACCACATGAGAATGCCGCAGATCATTTTTGTCTTTCTCCTGAATAGGCAATTCATCCAGCCTTTTTGCTACATCTAACTCCTGCCGGTCAAAAGAGACATACCCATAGCCAGCATTGGTTTTCTGAGAAAAATCAAGGCCCCGCCATTCATTGATGGACGTTCCATCCTCCCGAAGCCAGTTATTCAACACCTGACCACCCCGTAACAGATTCACGCCCATTTTCCAGGGTGTGTCATATTGATTGCCATGTCCCTTAAAGTTCTGAATCTGGAAAAACTGACGACGAGGATATTGGGACTCGGGCCTTTTCAGTTCCAGTTGATATCTATTGGGAAAATAGACGCCTGAATCCGCTTTTTCAACATGAACCACCGCCCGGACAACCCCGGCATGCTCCGCCGAATGAAATTCCAGTAATATCTGGGTTTTACCTTGCTGCATTTGTCCCCGGAGCTCTTCATTTTTGGTATCCGGGAAACCATGCTGCCGCAGGCGGCCTACGTTGTATTCGTAGTTCGCCTCATTATAATTCTCATTTTTCATGACCGTATTATTTAAATTAATTGAATAGTTAGCTTCCCCACTGGCAACAGCCTCGTTTTTTACGAGGTCGGCCGTATTAACAATTACCTGCCTTTGCCTATTGCTGATTTCGACGGATTGAGAACCGGCATTTACAGCCAGATTGACTACTTCGTCATTCCCATTATGCAGAAAGTGCGCCTGGGATTTATTGCCGTCCAAAAGGCCCAGGTAAATCATCTGTAAAGCAGCAGGATTGTGCTGTTCGGTGATGGGCAATAAGTCGATTTTCCGACGAAGGTCAAAGAAACCAATATTTTCCAATTGATACTTTCCGGACAAATCCTTCTGGTGTATATTTAAGCTGAACCATTCCACAACGGGGATACCATCCACCGGCGAAATGATCTCCCGCCCCACTGGGGAACCTTCTAACAGGTTCCTGGCCTGTTTAACGGTAGGCCACAAAATATCATCCCGGCTGAACGAATGCCTGATTTCATAAGCGTTTTTAAATTCCAACGCATCCGGAATATATTGTTCATAAGGTGTATCCAACCAGTGCTTGAGGGTTAGCCCGTGCATCGCTTCGTTCCCCTGCGGGTGACCGCTTTCCTTCAATAGCTGTAAATCACGCTTTACCTCAACAGATAGGTCAATCAACTGCTGCAAAAAAGGGTCTTCTTTTGCCGCCTCCCGCACTCCCGGTCTATCCAAATCTTCCGACCAATCGAGAGCCCCCATTTTTTTATCCAATGCCACTGTATCGATTCCGGCGATCTCCAATTCAGGGATAATTATTTCCTTTCTAAGGGAAGCGTCATAACTTTTTACACGCAGCATGGCGTTATTGCCGTCTCCCAGCTGTATCACCAGGTTCATTTTGCCCTGTAAAAACCAGCGCTCATCCCGGATGGCAAAAGCATCCTTTCTATTTGGATCCGCCAATCTTGCCTGCAGCGCCTCTATAGCCCGATGACCAAAGCCCAAGTGTTTAAACTCAAATTCCAAGAGCCCTTCATTGTATTTTTTGTCCTCATCCATCACGCGCCTCCTTTTCTTTAGCTATTATCAAATACCTAATCCTTTTTTTGGTTTGTTTTGCCTGCTGTTCAAAGAGGTAAGCAAAGTGGCACCTGCCTTAGCAATTCTAATCCTCCTCGCCTCATTTTCCTGCTGTCTTTTCGAAACATCAACGGTATTTCCTGTGACCGGCTTCCTGTCCATGCGTTTTTCTTTGTCCTGTTTGTATTCCGTTGCTTCCTTTTTCGCGGCGCTCATGTAATTTGCCGGAGCGACTACTGTTTCCAGGGTATTACCTGTATGAGGATGCATCCTCGTATTGGCCCAATATTTACGTTGCAGCTTCCAGCGAAATTCCTCCCCCCTGTAGTGACCACTGTCTGACAAATTTTTAAGGTCCCGGAAAATGCTACTCACCCGCATGATGTCGCGCTGCAGCCGGGCATTTCGCATGCCCTTGGCAATAGCTTCCTGGCTATAATAGTCCTTATTCCAGTTAATTTTCCGCATTCGCCTATCCAGCCCGCGCGTGTCCACGCCATTAAAATGTCGCTGTGGAATGATGGTTGTTACTTTGACAAGTTGCACATATAGTCCCCGGCTTGCTTGTTTCAACACCTTACCCGCCCAGATCAACAACTCTTTGGCGTATTCCCTGCCACTCGCAGGTTCTTCCTGCATAGGATTATACATGCCCGGTGAAGGGAAACCCGGGTCTTTTCCCGGATCCTGGCCGATATTTTTGTTGCTGAGCGCCATCATTTTCCTCTTTTTCAAATTCTCCCAAATCGGAAACAGCATCTAATCGGCATTTCCCTGTTCACGCCTGGCTCCTTCTTCGAGTTTTATCCCTGCATTTAAAAACGTTGCCCCCGGCGGTGTCTTAAAGTTCTTTTGTCCCCCTGCCGGACAGCCGTTTTTAATATATTCATCTTTCGCTGGGCAAAATCCTGACTTACCCGATATTCCTTCCTCGTACTTTCGGTGGCGCGTTCTATGTTCTTCGCGGCTTGCTTTGGTGATAAATGAACAACCGCGTGCCTCTTCAATTCATCAATAAAATCTCCAAACAACCAAGAGAAAAATCTCACTAAAAGACTATTGTCCCATTCCTGTTGTCTTCTGCGCATTTCCTCCGGAGATTGAACAAAGCCCATGGAACCCCCACTGGATACCGGTAATTTTTCGTCCTTCTTTCGCATATATGCTCCTTCTTTGTGTTGACTTTATTGCAAAACCCTGGTCTTTAGCACCGTTTTATAGCCGACGGGTAGCGTCAGCAGCCGCCCGCCGCCCGGCTCACTTAGTTGCAAAACCAGTTTTTTGTGTTTCGGAATGGTGAAGGGCCGGAAGCCGAAAACCAATAACCGCATATCCTTGCCGGGGATAAGGTTTTCCGGGCTGCTATAGACAGGCCGCAATATCCTTTCCTGGATGGCCGTTCGTTTAGCCCTTTTTTTGTCCTGTATGGAGAAATGAACATACTCTACCGGATAGGCGAGCAGGGAATGATTCTTTACTTTGACCCTGAGCCACATCAGCCGGTCTTTGATATAGATGCTTTGCAGCACCAACCTCATTTTCTCCGATCCGGTTGCCAACCGTAAAAAGGAGGAAGCACTGGCCACCGTATCGGCATCCGCAGATAGGACGCTTTCATCGGCTGGCAACCCAGAGAGAAGTACCGTGTGTTCGGCAGCACCGGTGACCGGTTCATACCCTTCTACGCTGTCATTTACCACACGATAATTGCAGATGCCCGGATCGGCTTCATAGCGAAGCTCCAACGAATACAGCCGGCCGTTCAGGCCGATCACTGTCAAATTGGTCGGCGCAAAGCCCTGCCTGGCAGCTTTTAGTTCCAGTACGTTGTCCGTTCCTTTCACCTTTTGCGCCAGCACATCTTTTGTTCCTTTTCCTGCTGGCTTGATCCCCACCGGGAAAACGACACAGGTAATTTTATTCAGCGTGACCGGGATGTACTGAGACCGGATGGGCTCCAGGAAGAATTCGCTGGCGCCTATTTGCGCGGTTGCGCCCATATAGGCCGCCAGGAAAAGTACGCTTGTCAAGAATATTTTAAACTTTTGCATAGTTCAAGAATTTTAATATGAATAATCATTTTACCAGATTCACCCGAAAGGAGTTCTCCTTTAAGAAGCTGTTTTGCTCTCTTTCAGTAACACTTCATATCCCGCTTTTACCGATACCCGCACCAGCTTTATCTTTTTACTGAATAAAGTCTTTGCGGCCTGGATGCCGGCATTTGCTGCCTGAGCCCCCAGGGACGCGTCCAGGCCAGTGATCCCCACGCCATTGATGCCTTCGGCGGCAGATTCTTTGGACACATCCCGGCCAATTGCCCCGGGTATAAAAATGCCCGTCATGCCATCCAGGTCAAAGACCTGCCAGTTCACCGGATAGATCGAATGGTCGTTGATGACCGATTTAATGTTGATGAGTAACCGCTCATTGCTCAGCGTGGCCGTTCCGTATACGAAATTGTCTTTGGCCAGCGTCACACCATTCACCAGCGCATCCTCTGTTAACCGCAGCTTGATGGTAGCCCCGGAAACCAGGGTCTGATCCTCACTGATCACTGCCCGGATCGTATTCTCTCCTTGCGCATCTGCAGGGCTATTGTCATCGAAATCCACGAATCCTTCCTGTGCATCCGGCGCTAACGCACCGCCGGTATCCGCCTTTTGCTGTCCTGCAGGCCCTAATACGTTGACGGTTCCTGTGTCCGGATTGAGGATCGGTTTGGGCGTTGTTACCGTTTTCGTTGCCGGGGCAGGCGAATTTTCAGGCCGGGTAAGCATTTCGGGGTGCTGTATTTTCAACACTTTATCCAGTACGCCGTTCAGTTTATCTATTTGCGGGTCGTTACCGGTAGAATCGCCCGCTTGCTTCAGGGCCTTCATGAGCTTTTCCAGGCGGTCAATCCCGGAGGAAGCAGGCAACTGCGTTGGCAGGTAGGAAGTCACGGGCAAGCCCTCCGTTCCTGTGGGCAATGCAGCCGGAGGCGGCTGGCTGATGATCTTTTTAAGCTGGTCCAGCCGCTGAAACACCTTTTCCTCATTGGGATCTGCGTAGGTATTCAAGGCAGGCTCTTTGGAATACAAGCCATTCTCCTTCCCCCTGCCCAATGCTACATTGAAAGCCGATGCTCCTTGCTGTTGGGTGATTATGGGTCTAACCGCCAGGTACGGATCGCTCCTTTCTTTTTCAGCCAATTTGGTAGAATCCAGTTCAGCCTTTTGGTAAAAACCCAGCTTATCCAGGATGGTTGCCTTTTTGTCAAAATGCGCAGCCGGCAGGTTCATGTTGAACCCATGTTGAACGCTGGCCTGCTGCGCTTGTGCCGCATTCCCTTTTCCGCCTCCCAACGCCCAAAATGCGCCGGTTAAAAAAGGAATGACCAATACCGGAAGCATTAACAGAAACTTCTTTTGCCGTTGTGCTTTCGGATCTTTTTTCGTTGATTCCATACTCCGCTGTTCCATAGTTGATCATTTTAATTGATTAAAAAATAGACCCTTCCTTATTTGCTGAAAAGAAAGGGCGGTTTATACAATTGCTCCACCTTTTCGATACTGTCGAAAAGGCCGGGGCGCGCCTGCCGGATGCTATCGTACAGGATGCGTCCCTGCGGGTCATTTTTCAGGCTGTCCATCCGAANNCATTGCATCATACGAAGAGGCTGCGGGACCGGGGAAAGGCAGTCCCGAAGGCTGCCGGATAGGGGCTACCTCCATAACAGGCGAAGGATGAAGCAGCCCGTCCATCATCACCCACGCACTCCCCCCTCCGGCTAGCAGCACAAAGAGCAAACAGGCTATCTTTAGCCGGGAAGGTGACAGCCTGCTGGTCCGGCTTTGCAGATAATCGCACATACGATGGCTCGTTGCCTTGCACAGATTGCTCACCTGGGCATACCACCCTGGCACTTCCTGTGC
>PLXD01000313.1 GCA_003151295.1 Chitinophagaceae bacterium
CCCTTTTCAAACGCTATATACACCTATGGAGATAGGACATTGTTGTTAAGAACCGAATCTGCCGAATTTCAGGCAATCTTTGAAACCGGAATCTTCTATCCCGGCATTATATTCGGTGATGTACCTGCTGTGCATAAAACCACTAAGGAGCTTAGCGCAATGTCTGATGAGCAAAGAGTATTCTATAACCTAATCAGAAGTGATACCGTGACTATTTCCAATGTGGAGGAATTGGAATTTTTGCGCACTCCTACGTCCAGGAGATTCAGATTGTTGATATGGCACATGGGAATGGCAAATCCTAAGCTTAGTTTTATGGAGTTGACCAATGACCAAGCCACAAAGGACACGCCTACCGATTCGTTTACAAAAGGTGGGTTGCTTACCTTTTTTAAAGAATATTCCATACTGATATAAAATAGGCAAGTATTTCTGGTTTGATTTCACGGATTAAATGAATTATATTTATTTATAATATAGCTGGATGAAAAAAAAAACTTCTGACGTTTATGAGAGTGTATTTTTATTTACTCTTTGTCCTTTTTACATCAATGTCATGTCTGGGACAGGATTGTAGCAGTATTCCAAGTCATTTCAGTTCTTATAACGCGGCTATTTCTTTCGTTAGGAATGCCCGGTTTAAATTTTCCGATGACGTTAATACATCAAGAAGCTCATGGATTAGGACTGCTTCTTATTATAGTTGTGACGGCGTGGTTGGGTATTTTATTTTCAGCACTGATACGAAAGAATATATTCATTCAGATGTCCCTATGGGGTTGTGGAGACAATTTAAAAAAGCTTCTTCATTTGGCTCTTTTTATGATCGAAATATTAAGAACAGGTATAGATTTTATTTGTAGACAACATTTTTGAATACTGTTGATACTTAAATTAGTGATAGCAATACAACGTATATGCATTAGCATTGGCATCGTTGTTGGCGGTGCGCTGTCATATGGGCGCCTCACAATGACAGTTATATTTTTTACCCTCCCAAATTGTATAATCACTGCTATTGCCATTGGTCTTGTATTTTTGTGACAAACCGAGCAAAGTAATGCGGCATAATATAGTATTTATTTTGCGTCTGAAAAAGGGTGTTTATACGGGTTTTAATAATGTCCAAAATCGTTAGTATTGTCTTTCGATATGGCACGGGCGATAAAGCTAGTCTTGCACTCAGCCAATAAAAAGACTGGCCTAATACTCATCAATGAACATCTTTTAACTAACGATAAAGCTATCATGAAAATTGATTTCGTTGAAATTCTCAATTTCCGAAAGCTAAAATGTTGTCGGATAGATTTTTCAAATAAAGAGACTCTCTTTGTAGGAGCCAATAATAGTGGTAAGACTTCAGCAATGGATGCGCTGATCACTTTTTTTAAGTCGCGTAGTCTGTCGACCCGAGATTTCACCCTATCTAATTGGAAGGCGATTAACGAAATTTGCACCATTTGGGAGAAGCTATCTATGGCAGCAAATTTGATGGCCATTTTCTTACCGGTTTCGTTGCGTTCATAAGCTCGCGTTTGTACGATGCTGGAATGCAGGTAGAGATTATGAGGTATAACCGTGGCACCCAATATTGAAATAGCTATGTATAGCATAGACGGATTAAACACAATTTGCTGCCTCGGAATCAAGCCGCTTAGAATCGGGATAAGATCAGGATGAGAGGCCAGGATTTCATACGTGAAACAAGCAAGGATCACAAAAATCAGAGACGCAACTATACTTTCTATTAAACGAAAACCCTTATATTGAAAAAACAAGATGACCAGCACATCCAACGCGGTAATCGCCACACCCACGGCCAGGGGAATATGAAACAACAGGTTCAATGCCAGTGCAGACCCGATTACTTCGGCAAGGTCGCAGGCTGCAATCGCAATTTCACAGAGGACCCATAGGCAGAAACTTACTGTGGGATTATAATGATCCCGGCAAGCCTGTGCAAGATCCCTTTCGGTCGCTATTCCCAACTTCAGCGCGAGGTATTGCAAAATGATCGCAAAAAAATTGGAAATGAGTATAACGGATAATAGGGTATATCCAAATCGTGCTCCACCGGCAATATCTGTTGCCCAGTTACCAGGGTCCATATAACCTACTGCCACCATTAAGCCGGGCCCGGAAAAAGCCAATAATTTCTTCCAGAAACTTCCGCTTTTAGGTACTTGAATGGACGAGAAGACTTCAGGTAATGAATTACTGACCTTCTCTTTGCGCCATCCCTTTAGAGAGTCTAACTTTTTAATCCCTGCTTCCGGTTCCATTATTTTCGTTGTTTCCGACATGATCGTTAACTTTTTAGTTCATATCATTATAATTCAAGCCCCCTTATATTATATTCCATATTATTCTAAGGCAGATATTCCTTCCCATATCATATATGCCCAAGTGCCCGTTGAGTGAGGCGGTATAATATTCAAAGTATTGAAGCCTGCTCAAATGGTTCTGATAGGCCGTATTCAGCAAATTGTTTACTTGTAGTTGAACTTGCAGTTTTTTCTGTTTTGTAAAATTTAGATCTGTATGAACAGATGCATTAAATAAGGTATAAGCGGCAGTAGGTGTTTCTGTTTTGTTTAATCCCAGGTAGCGGTTCTGCGCCCAATTGTGATCCATCTCAGCTTTGAAGGTGACAGTCCGGATGGTTTTCCGCTCATTAGAGAAGGTATAGCTGGCACCGCTGAGCAGTCGGGGTGGGGGAATGAAGGGCAAGTATTCGCCCTGATCCGCCGTCTTGCTGTATTTGGGGTTACGGTTGTAACCGTATACGAGCGAAAAGGCATTATCTAAACGAAAGCCGGTCCAGTTCCGCGGATGAACGCCCAATTCAGCATCTCCCCCGTATAATTGAGCATTGGTCTGTTGAAATTGATACGTTTTGTTGCCGGGTATGACCACCACGGGGTTGCCGCTGGCATCTACCGCCTGGTCTTCATAGATATAATGTTGGATGTAATTGCTGAAGACGTTGAAGCCGAAAGACAGGTCAGAGAATTCCCCCCTGATCCCTATATCTTCCTGCAGGCTGAACTCCGTCACAAAATGCAGGTTCCCTTCATAATAGATATGCGCTCCGGGATCCAAGCCGTTAGAAGCGATCTCGGTAATATTGGGCGACCGGTATCCCCTGGCCATATTTGCTTTTGCGCTTACCTGATCATTTATCTGATACGTAGCCCCAATACTGCCAGACACTCCCTGGAAGTGTAGCAGGAAGGGTGAAAAGGGATGGACGGCCCCGCTGGAATCGCCGGGAGACACCTGGTGGTAAAAGCCGGTAACCGGATCCGGTTTGCTGTACATTCCATCCCCCTTTTCACTGCGGTGGTCGTAACGAATGCCTCCGACTATTGTCCATTTATTATGTTTCCATTTGCCATAGCCATAGGCTCCCACATCAAAGAGACGGTAGCTCGGGATCGGATAATCGGTGGCGGTTTTGTCGTTAGAATTGACCTGGTACATGCCGTTCACACCGAAAGAAGGCTCTATGTTCCCGAAAGAGGGGGCATTATAACGCAACCCATAATCGACCGTCTTCAAAATAATGAATTCCCCCGGCTGGTCCGGATCTGTCGGGTGGTCAAATTCCCTGCGGTGATTCTCCTCCGCTCCCAGGGAAGCCTTGATATCTCCCTGGCCGATCTTGTAGGAATGATCCGTATATAACCGGTAATCCTCAATCCGCTGGGAGAGCGGACTAAGAGCATAGGAATTCAGCACATTTTCCCGTACGATAGGCCTGTCCTTGATATTATCCACCTGGGGTTGAATGGTGTTTTCCCCCTGGGATTCACAGACCTGGTAGGTGAATTTCCTGGTAAGAGAGTCCCTGCTGCCGTCGGGAATGCCCTGCCGGTTGTTATAATAAGTAACATTGAGGTGTGAATACCCTTTTTCGGAATTGTACCCCAAGAACCCGGAAGCGTTCGCCATCTTAAACCCCGTAAGGTACACCCTCCCGTCTATCGGGTTGGTATAGTTCCGGGCAACCCGTTCAGAGCCCCGTAGCGCCCAGGACCAGTGTGTGGCACCCCTCGACAGCATCAGGCTATTGCCGATCAACCCGTTGTTCGTTTGATATTCGGACAGAAAACGCACATGCAGGGTCTTGTCCAGTACGTGGGGAATGGCTGGAAATAGGCTTAAGACACCGGCAATGGCGTCCGATCCATACATAAGGCTAGCCGGGCCTTTGATGATCTCCGCCCTTTCAATAATATAATCATCTTCCGGTACGCCGTGTTCGTCGCCCCATTGCTGGGTCTCCACCCGGAGGCCGTCATAGAGGGTCAGCACTCGATTGTATCCCAGGCCGTTGATAAAGGGCTTGGAGACATTCGGTCCGGTCTTTACCGCCTCAAAACCTGGCGCGTGAGCGGCAATGGCATCGATCACGTTATTGGTCGAGGTCTGCTCTATATCTTTGGATGATACGGTTTCCATAGCCAGGGGGTTTTCCCTAATAAGGGTCGCTTTGGAAACCCCCGTTACAATGACCTGGTTCAACTCCGCTACACCTTTTTCCAGTTCGACATTTATTGCCGTCACCCTTCCCACCGGTATGAGCCGGATATGCCGGGGCAGATATCCGATCAGGGAAACAATGAGCTGGCAGGTATCCCCAGGGACGTTATCCAGGCGGTAATCCCCGTTGGTAGCGGTCGTGGTTCCGAGACGGGTCCGTGCAATGGTCACCGAAGCTGACTCAAGAGGCTCGCCCTGGAACGTGACTTTTCCTGTNNTGTAATTGCATGGTTTTGAGCCATTCCTGTATAGTTGAGCCAGGTGAAAAACGCAATGAAAAGTAGTTTTGGCGGCATCTTCCTTCGTATTTATTTTATTTTCAAAACTACGATGTTAGATATACCTAACAAAATGTTTTCTTATATATATCTTTATCATATAATGGATCAAACTTTTAGGTATTTTTGAACCATGATTTCCCTGACAGAAGAAAACTACCTGAAAGCCTTGTTCAATCTGGCGAACCATGCAGGCGAGGTGAACGTAAATGAGCTTTCCAAACAGTTGTCTATCAAGATGCCGACTGTTACCAGCATGATGAAAAAGCTGGCGGAGAAAAAATTAGTGCATTATGAAAGCTATAAGCCCCTGCGACTAACGGAAAAAGGGAAAAAGGAGGCGGGCCTGGTCATCCGCAAGCACCGTCTAACCGAAATGTTCCTTGTGGACAAGATGGGCTTCGGGTGGGAAGAGGTGCATGACATAGCCGAACAGGTGGAGCACGTCCGGTCGGTAGTATTTTTTGATAAAATAGACGAATTGCTGGGTTTTCCCAAGATAGATCCGCATGGCGCACCAATCCCCGACAAAAACGGAAAATTCGCCTGGATCGCCTACGATAAGCTTTCCGACTGCCATGCCGGTGAAACGGTGAGGGTTTCAGCTGTCATTCATACCTCTTCCGAGTTTCTGAAATTCCTGAATAACCGGGAGATCAGGCTGGGAACGAAAATTAAAATTAAGTCCGTCGAATCTTTTGACGGGTCAATGGTCGTTAGCTATGACAACCGGTCCGCTGATACATTAAGCCACACTGTTTGCGAAAGGTTATTGGTAGAAAAGGAATAAAATGCCGAGGTTGACTTGCCTTAAAGCCATCTCATATATCCCTCAATTATTCTCCCAATAGTGTTTATTTAAAACAATTGATGGCCGTTCCGAACGCTGCTCCCCATTTAGTAAGGATTGTTCAGCATGAGAGGTTGCTCCGCTTCTTATGGCCTGATTTTACCCAATGCTGGTAATCAAATTCTGGTGGCAAGCCCTATTTGCTGGTAAAAATTCTAAAAAAACAAGCCCCCATTAATAAACTAAGAATCATGTTCCTATGCTAAAAAGTTCTGAATAAATTATACAGCAGAGCGGTTCTAATAGGGTATTAACCTGGCTTTCGAGATTATCTATAGTTAGCTTCTTTTCGCTTGCCTGAAATAGTATGTTGCAGGTCTAAAACGAAAAGAGATGAAAGAATTAGCGAGCAATGGTAACCCGGTTACCCCCATGTTGTTCCCATATGAACCGG
>PLXD01000238.1 GCA_003151295.1 Chitinophagaceae bacterium
ATGAACGATATGAGCGCACGTACCCTGCAAATGGAAGAAATGCTGCTCAACCTGGGACCTGCCAAAGGAAAAGACTTCGCTACCGTCATCGGCCCCTGGCTGGTCACCCTGGACGAACTGGAGCCTTTTGAAACACCCTGCATGGAAGGGCACACTGGTAAAAGCTGGAACCTGCCGATGCGGTGCCGGGTGAACGGCAGGCAAGTCAGCGAGGGCAACCTGGCGGATATGGAATGGACCTTTGCAGAGCTCATTGAACGGGCCTCCTATGGGGCCGACCTCTATCCGGGGGATGTAATCGGCAGCGGCACGGTAGGGACGGGATGCTTTCTCGAACTGAATGGCACCGGCAAATTGAATGATCCGGATTATCCGGAGCAGTGGCTGCAGGAGAATGATGTAGTGGAGATGGAGGTCGAGGGGTTGGGCCGGCTGCAGAACACGATCGTAAAAGAAGAAGAAACATTCTCTTTATTGGAAAAGAAAAAAAGTAAACAACCCCATCATCAATAAACAACGCCCTATCAATAAACAGCCCCATAATTAAACTACCTTTGCACAAATTTTTGCAAGCGTATTTATTTGCAAGCGTATTTAAGTATGATACCACAACATTTGTCAGAACAGGAGATCATCCGCCGGGAAAAACTGGCGGAACTGCAAAAGCTGGGCATTGACGCCTATCCTGCAGCTTTATACCCCGTGTCCATCTCCGCGGCTGCGATCAGGGCGGAATTCAGGGGCGACGAAAACAAAGAGGCTTTTGCCGATGTATGCCTTGCCGGGCGCATTATGAGCATCCGGGATATGGGCAAGGCCTCCTTCGCGGTATTGCAGGACAGCACCGGAAAGATGCAGATCTATTTAAAAAGGGATGAGATCTGCCCGGGCGAGGACAAGACCTGGTACGATAAAGTATGGAAACATTTGATAGACCTGGGTGATATCATAGGCGTAAAAGGCTTCGTTTTTATTACGAAGACCGGAGAGACTTCCATACATGTTTAAGAGATCAGCCTGCTGGCAAAATCCCTCAAACCCTTACCGGTGGTCAGGGAGAAGGAAGGAGAGACCTTTGACGCGGTGACCGATCCGGAATTCCGTTACCGTCAGCGCTATGCCGACCTGATCGTCAATCCCCATGTAAAAGAGACTTTTATCCGGCGGACTAAGATGATCAATGCCATCCGTGAATTCCTCAACGAACGGGGGGCGCTGGAAGTAGATACGCCGGTCCTTCAGAGCATACCCGGCGGAGCAGCTGCCCGGCCTTTTATTACCCACCACAACGCCCTGGATACCCCATTTTATCTGCGTATCGCTAATGAACTGTACTTAAAGCGATTGATCGTGGGCGGTTTCGATTGGGTCTATGAGTTCAGCCGGAATTTCCGGAACGAGGGCATGGACCGCACGCATAATCCCGAATTCACCGTATTGGAGTTTTATGTGGCGTACAAGGACTATTTATGGATGATGGAAACGACGGAACAGTTGCTTGAAAAAGCCGCCCTGGCGACTAACGGCAAGGGAACAGTGACCGTCGATGGAAAAGATATCGATTTCAGAGCGTCCTATCGCCGTATCACGATGTATGACGCCATCCGTGAATATGCTGGTATTGACATCAGCGGGATGGACGAAAACGCTTTGCGTGGAGTCTGTCAGAAATTGAATATCCATGCCGATCCTGCAATGGGCAAGGGCAAGCTGATCGATGGGATCTTCAGTTCCGCATGCGAACATCATTTCATACAACCTACGTTTATCACCGATTACCCGGTAGAAATGAGCCCCCTCACAAAAAAACACCGCAGCAAGCCGGGACTGGTAGAGCGGTTTGAGCTCATCGTAAACGGCAAGGAAATCGCTAACGCCTATACCGAGCTGAATGATCCCCTGGACCAACGGGAGCGTTTTGAAGAGCAGGTGAGACTGATGGAAAGAGGGGACGACGAAGCCATGTTCATCGACCACGATTTCCTGCGCGCCCTGGAATATGGGATGCCGCCCACCTCGGGTATCGGATTTGGCATCGACCGTATATGCATGCTGCTGACCAATTCGGCCAGTATCCAGGATGTATTGTTATTCCCTCAAATGAGGCCAGAGGCCGAATTTATAAGCGCTTCCGCCACACACTAAAGGGCATATCATCTGCGATTACTGGTAGGCTTAAAACAAATAAGAAGGCAATATGGGATTTGTGCTAATTTCTTGTTAAATTGGTAGTAACAAAACGATTGCCATATGAACAATAAAACCATTTTAAAGGCCGGAATAATCCTTTACGCCCTGGTTATTGGATTCTTTGGTATCAACCATTTCATAAGTCATACAAGCCTGGCGGGTATGGTGCCTTCCTTTCTTCCCGGCCGCGTAGTCTGGGTCTATATTACGGGTATTGCCCTTATTTTAGCAGCCATCTCTTTCCTGATCAACAAAAAAACCCGCTTAGCCGGCTTATTGCTGGCAATCCTCCTGATCCTGATCGTTATAACGGTCCATTTACCGGCCATCATCCACGCGCAGGATGAAAGTTACATGAGGCTTCCGATGCTCAACCTGATCAAGGATACCGGTCTGGCCGCAGGGGCACTCCTAATAGCAGGAAGAGGAAACTGAGGATCCTGCTTCGGGGGTACAATCCTTCTTTGAGGATCCTGTGTTCTGATGATCCCGCTAAGGGGTATTATCCTCCTATGAGGGGGAACACGAAAAATCCTCCCGCTTTGACGGGAGGAGGATGTTGCCTTTTTACCNNATAGAAAATATTTATAGAAAGAGATCAGGCATCAGCTTCTGATCAGGGTTGACTGCGTATTTGCCAAGATCCGTAATGCCTTCCTTTAATAGAACGTCCTCGTCAATAAAAAAATTGCCGGTAGTCTCAAAAGAAGCTTTTTGCAGTATAAAAAAAGCCGCGTCGGCTACTATTTCAGGGGTTCGGCTCCGCTGCATCAGAAAATCACCCCCCAGGAGGTTCTTTACGGCTGCGGTAGCAATGGTGGTCCTGGGCCAAAGAGCATTCGCTGCAATGCGGTAAGGTTTCAGCTCTTCTGCAAGCCCCAATACGATCATGCTCATCCCATATTTGCTCATGGTATAGGCCAGATGAGGGGCAAACCAGCGGGGGTCCATGTTGAGAGGAGGAGAAAGATTGAGGATATGCGGATTATGGGCTTTTTTAAGATGAGGGATACATGCCTGACTCATCAAAAAAGTACCCCTTACATTAATAGAATGTATGAGATCGAAGCGCTTGGTCTCCGTCTGCTCCGTTGCCGAGAGGTTAATGGCGCTGGCATTATTCACCAGGATATCAATACCGCCGAAGGTCGCGATCGTGGTGGTAACAATATGGTGGATGCTGTCTTCATAACGGATATCTCCCTGCAAGGGCAATACTTTTCCAGGACCCGCATCCGCAATCTCCTGTGCAGCCGTAAAAATGGTCCCTTCCAATTTGGGATTGGGCTCCGCCGTTTTACCTACGATAACAATATTGGCTCCTTCACGTGCGAGTTTAAGGGCTATGGCTTTACCGATTCCCCGGGTACCCCCGGTTATCAGCACCGTTTTGTCTTTGAAAATCATAATGGGAGGTATGGTGACTTACTAACTAATTAAACTAAAAATAGGGTAATTTATGATGTACCCAAAAAAATAGCGTGATTGTCTCCGTAGTTTTACTAGTGATTTTACGATTCTTTCTGTAAAAACCGATATCCAGAAAATCCGCATTATTGCTCTTGCAACAGCCCGATGTGGATAGTATGTTTGTATCGTTAAGTATGATTGACGAAATGATTCAAGATCCAACATCCAGAAAAACCAATTATTCCTAAATCCTTGAAAAAAACAAGTCCAATTTTTTAGAAAGACCCTGAATCGTTTTCAATCTTAACTTATCAATTCGAAATCCAACATCCAAATCCAAAAGATCCAATTCCTAAGAAATGAACCCCGTTAAAATTTGTACCTATTGATGGCCACGAAATTGTTGGTAATGTATCGTACAAAGAAATTGAAAAGCCCTGAATTACTTCAGGACTTTTCTTTTAGTAGATCTTCAAGAGGTCTTTTGCCTGTCTGTCGTGTTAACTCCGGTCAGTTTATCTATTGCTAAAAAGTTTTAATTGTTTAGTGAGCGCCGGCCGGAATTGAAGGTCGGCGGGGAATTGCGGGTCGATCAGCATTTAGTGGGCATCGACCGGCAATGAGACTTTCCCTTTCTTAAACTTCTGAAAAAAGATGATGGGAACGCAAAACAGGGTGAAAACACCTATCAGCAGGTACATGCCATTATAGGTTGTCAGCATTACCTGGCGGGACACGATCCCCTCTATGGCCTGGTGAGCCATATCCTGCGCCTGTGTTAAGGGAAATCCCTTGGCAACAAATCCCTGAACGGTAGTATTGAACCGGTCATTATAGGCCGGGTTGTATTGACTCACGTGTTCCAGTAGTATATTCCGGTTGACCCCACTCTTAATATGGATGATCGTCGTCATAATGGCGATCCCGAAAGATCCTCCCAACTGCCGCATCATAATATTGAGTCCCGTGCCCTGCCCGATCTCAGGTCCCTTGAGATCCTGGATAGCCAGGGTGGTCAGCGGTACGAATAAGATAGCCATCCCTATACCCCGGACGATCAGGGGCCAGAAAAAGTCAGTGGTGCCCGATTGCAGGTTTGAGCTGGACAGCATCCAGCAAAATAGAAAGAACAGGATAAAACCGCCCGCAGATAAGAACTGTGCCGGTACGCCTTTTTTCAACATATTCCCTACGAATGGCATCATCAGGATCGTCGCCAATCCCCCGGGAAAAAGGATCAACCCCGTTTGTTCGGCCGTAAACCCTAATAAGTTCTGGCAAAATACCGGGAATATAAAAGTAGATCCATATAAAGCGACCCCCAATACAAAAGAGGTAAAAATGCCGATCATAAAACTGCGATGCCGGAGTATTTTAAAGTTAACCACCGGATAATCGATGCTTGTCTCCCTCCATACGAAACAGATCGCAGAGATAATCGTCACAAAAGTCAGCCCGGTAATCCACCAGGTCTGGAACCAGTCTTTGTCCTCTCCTTTTTCCAGGATGACCTGCAGGGCGCCCACGCCGCAAGCCAGCAGGACTATACCCCACCAGTCTATCTTTTTTCCCTGGCCGTATCTGGGCGATTCCTTTACAAAAGTGGATACGCAGAAAGCTGCAATGGCGCCCACGGGTATGTTCACATAAAATATCCATTGCCAGGAGAGATTATCGGTAATAAAGCCCCCGATGGTCGGTCCCACCGTCGGGCCTACTACAGCGCCGAGACCGAAAAGCGCCGTCGCCATACCTACTTCAGAGGGCGGCCAGGTCTCCAGGAGGATGGCCTGCCCGGTAGAGATCAGACCTCCGCCTGCCAACCCCTGCAATAAACGGTAAATGATCAACTCATTCAGGCTATGCGCATTTCCGCAAAGAAAAGAAGTGACGGTAAACAGTATGATGGAGGTAAGGAAATAATTTTTCCTTCCAAAACGATCTCCCAACCAACCCGACATGGGCAGGATGATCACATTGGCCACCGCATACCCCGTCACGATCCAGTTGGCGTCTTCCAGCGTGGCCCCCAGGTTACCCATGATATCAGGCAGCGCCACGTTCACAATCGTGGTATCTATCAATTCCAGCAGCGCAGCCGTGATCACCGTAAACGTGATGATCCATCTTCTAAAGCCATATTCTGCCATAAAAAGGCGATTAAATTTTTAAAAAACCTCATTCATCTTCGGGTGCGGCTATTTTGTATGAACCGTCACCTTCACGCTCATTCCGGGACGTAACCGATGCATCACGGTACTATCAGCCTTTAACCGGATCCTGACCGGAACACGTTGCACCACTTTTACGAAGTTACCCGTGGCATTATCCGGCGGCAGCAGGGAGAATTTAGCACCCGTGGCGCCGGAAAAAGACTCGATGNNGCCTTCGATAGTTTGTTTGGAGAACGCATCCACTTCCACATCTACTTTCTGGTTCAACTGCAGGTCGCCTAACTGTGTCTCCTTGAAATTAGCAGTCACATACAGATCGTCATGTACGACGGAGAACAGGGGAGAACCCGCTTGGACAAGCTGCCCGATCTGGATATCTCTCTTGGATATGATGCCGCTTGCCGGCGCCGTAATAACGGTATAGCTCAACTGTAATTTAGCATAATCCACATCGGCCTTGCGGCTATCGATTATGGAAGCGGAGGCAATGGTCTGTTCACGGCTGGTATTAACTCTTTTGTCCAATACCGGAACCTGGCTCTTAGCGGCATCCAGGGAGGCCTTAGCGGCATCCCTATCGGCTACTGCCTGATCGAACTGTGCCTTTGTGATAACGTGGTCATCATACAGGTTTTTAAATCTTTCGTAATCCTGTGTCGCTTTCCAGAAGTGCACATTGGCTTCTTCTATAGCAGCTTTCTGGACCCCGAAATTGGACTGGGTCTCGGAAATCATCGCCTGTACCGCCTGCACATTTTTCTGTGCGGCCGTTTGTGCCGCTGTTGCCTGCAACAGTTTGATCCTATAATCGCGGTCGTCCAGGATTACCAGTGTATCCCCCGCATGGACGTACTGATTATCAGTAAAATGGATCTCGGTTACATAACCGGAGACCCTGGCGATGACCGGGCTGATATCGCCGTCTACCTGGGCGTCATCGGTTTGTTCATGACCCTGGAGGAACAGGTATTCTTTTATAGTAAATACCACAGCACCGACCAGGACGAGTCCGAGAATGATCGGGAATAGGAGTTTTTTACGGGGTTTTTTCTGAGCGTTATTTTGTTCCATATAAAATGCTATTTTGAAAGTAGTGTAATGAATGAAGTTAGAGTTGAATTTTTCCGGTGGATTTCAGCATATCATAATAGGCAATCGTCGCATCGGATTTTGCAAGCTCCAGGTTGACGCGTGTCTCATACAGCATCGTTTGGGCATCGATCCGGTCCGTGGTATTCACCAGGTTGTTCCGGAATTTGGATTCGGTGATCCTTTCATTTTCGGCTGCCTGGGTCACTGCGACCTCTAACAACTTTATCTTCTGCAGGGATTGCAGGTATAGTGTAAAATACTGGTTGACCTGCTTCCTGATCTCATCCAGCGTCTCTTGCTTGCCCATCTCCAGGTCCTGTTTTTGAATGACCACTTCCTTTACCTTATTCTTATTCGTGTACAGGCTTCCGATATCCCAGGAAGCCGCGATGCCCAGGGTGATGGGTGCGAGTACGGTATGATCGGTAGGGATCAGTTTCTTCGTCGGGTTTATATAATACCCGCCGAAGTTAGCAGCCAAAGTAGGCAGCCGCTGGTCCTGTATCTTTTTAACATTGATATCGGAGATCTTCGTCTGATAGGACAGGTCCATAAGCTCGCGGCGATTGACCTCAGCCTGCTGAAACAGGTCGGCGAATACCGGCTGGTCGTCGAGCTTATAATTGATATCCGGAAGTACTATTTGCGTAGAATCCGGAAGTCCCAGCAGGACATCCATATTGTAATTGGCGATCTGCCTGTTATTTTCCAGCTCGAGCTCGGTCAGCTGCATCTGGGACTTCTGCAACTCGAAACGAAGTACGTCATTTTTGGTGGCCAGGCCCTGCCCTTCGTATTTGTTGATCTCCGTCAACTTGCTGTCCACGTCCTGCATATTCTGGGCAACGATCTGCTGGTTCTGCAGGATCTTATTATAATTGATATAGGCGTTGATGATGATATAGGTGATATCCTCTTTGTCCTTATCCGCATCCAGGCGGCTCATCTGCACCACCAGGTCGGCCGATTGGCGGGCATATTTTAGCTGGTTGCCTGCAAAGATCGGCTCCGTTACCGACAAGGTTCCCAGGTAAGCGGGAAGATCGAAAGGAAGTTCCAGCGGGCTTTGCGTGATGCCGGGAATGTTGAATGAGCGTGCGAGCATCAGCGCGTGAAGGTATTGAAACCCCACTTTTGCGCTGGGCAGTACCGCATCCTTCGACTGATCCAGTCTTGCCAGCGCTTCATCGATTTTGTACTGGGACCGTTTTAGTGTTTTACTGTTCTGTATACCCAGTTGCACAGCTTCATCCAATCCCAGCGTTTTGGTTTGTGCAAAGGAGCTAACAGCAGCAAATAGTAAGAGGCATATTACCCCTGCTTGCTTTTTCATGCTGAACTGATTTATATATTTATTAGTCTTCATCTTCTTATTTGATACCGAGATGCGCTCTTAACAACTGCTTCAGGTGGGCTTTCAAACGCAGGGCCAGCTCAGTCCGGTAAGTCTCTTCATGGGTCCGGTCGATATTAAGGACACGGCAACCATAGTCACGGGAAATCGTATACTGTGAGATCGTTCCCATGATCGTTCCCATCGTCATTTCCATATCTATCTTGCGGAAAATGCCCTTTTGTTCACCATCGGCAAAGATCTTCCTCACCTGTTCCACATTGCGCAGCTTGATCGACATGATCAGGTCCTTGATCTCGGACGAACGGGCATTGAGAGACTGCTGATGCATGATATTGTGAAAGGGCAGATTGGTGATGATCTTATCGACGTAATAATCGACCAGCCTTTCGATCTTGTCCCAGGGACTCAGCGACTCGTCCTTATTTAATTCCTCCAGGATACCGATGGTATAGCCGGCCCTGAGTTCGATCAATGATTCCAGCAATTTCTCTTTGGAACCGAAATAATACGAGATCATGGCCAGGTTCACTCCTGCATTATGAGCGATATCCCTGACAGAAGTGCCGTCAAAGCCCTTTTCGGCGAAGAGTTTCTCCGCCTCCGTAAGAATATGCTCTCTTTTATCAATATGTTCTCTTTTATCTGTTGACATGGCTCAATTTGAAGAATTTGAAGGCACAAAATTAAACAAACGTTTGAATTAAACAAACGTTTAATTAAATTTTATTTGAATTTTCCCCGGAGTCCCTTTTTCAGGAGAGGGATAATCCGGGCAGCATCCGGCAAATCAAGAACTTAAAATGTTGATAATAAATACTTTATATTTCCAATTCCGGGGAAGAATGGGTCGATAGAAGGTTCAAAAAATATCATAAAAAAAAATCCTCCCGATCAATGGGAGGAAAATCGGGGAGGAGACCCGAAAGGAGCCCTATCGGGTCTCCGTCAATTCAGGTCGATAAAAGGCTTATTCTTTAAAATATGCTCAATTTTTTCCATGACTTCCGGGGTAAGCAGCTCTACCACATCCAGGGCCCTGAGATTTTCAAGCAATTGCTCCTTTTTGGTGGCGCCCAGGATTGCCGTTGTCACATTGGGATTTCTGATACACCAGGCAATAGACAAAGAGGCGAGTGAGACCTCCAGGCTTTTTGCCAATACGGCCAGCTCCTTTACTTTCCCGATCCGGTCTTTAAGCAGCCAACGGTCACGCAGCCATTCATAGCCGGGCAGCGCGAGCCGCGATCCTTCAGGAACGCCCTCGTTATACTTCCCGCTAAGAAATCCGGCAGCCAGGGGACTCCAGATGGTCGTACCCATACCGATATTCCGGAAAACGGGCAGATAATCCATCTCGATTCGGGTGCGCTCGAACATGTTGTATTGCGGCTGCTCCATGACAGGACCGATAAGGTGGTATT
>PLXD01000459.1 GCA_003151295.1 Chitinophagaceae bacterium
CAAATGTAAAGGCTTTTGGCTGCGGGAAAAAATTTCCGCCGCCGGAGGGTATAGTCAGGGTGCAGTCGAGAGGGTGGCTCAGAGGGTTTTATAAAAATGGGGCCTGTTATGGACTATTGTCGGGGCGAGCCCGGTAAGTTTCAGGACGTTACTGCTATATTGTCTCCATTGTAACAGAGAATAACTCCCTTTGCGTCCCCTGAAAGAAGCAGTCAGGGATGAAAAAAACAGGCCCGTGATAAAAAACGGGATTTCGGCAAGATAAAAGAAAAGATGGAGCAGGAACCACCCCGGGCCATATTGTTTGCGGATCCTTACAAAATTCGATACCATCATCTGGTAACCCTTCCGGTCGTATAAATTATAGCTGTGCTTATCGGTAGAATCAAAACCCACTTCGGAGGATCCGCCCTGAAGGTGTATGACATTCACCTGCCCGAATATGCATAATTTACCAATCTTTGCCAGGCGGCTGCACCATTCCGCTTCCTCCGCATATAAAAAAAAGTCTTCGTCCATCAATCCGGACTTGTCGATGGCCGTTCTTTTAACCATTAGAAAAGCCCCGTTGATCCAATCCACCTCAACAAGCCCTTTCGAGTCCGGCAAGTTGGGCCGGGGCGCCTTACTAACGGTAGCCAGCCATTTGATGAGAGAGCCCATATAAGGAAGGGGAAGGAGATAATTCAATCCTCCCGGTATAAAATAATTACCCGATATCTGCGGGGATCCGTCCTCATTCAATAATTGAACCCCGCAGGCGATATATTCTGTCCCTGAAAACAGGCGCAGGCATTCGGAAACGGCCTGGTCTTTAATAAGCGTATCGGAATTGAGGAGAAGTACGGATTCCCCCGCTGACTGACGGATCGCGGCATTATTGGCACGGGCGAAACCGGCATTATAATCCATCTGGATCCAACGGACCGACGGGAAGGCGGACTGTATCTGTTCCTGGCTATCATCACCGGAAGCATTGTCTACGATAATCACCTCGAAAACGAGTTCCCTGGTTTGCAAAAACAAGGTTTGAAGACAATTGAGTATCAGCCCGGGAGTCCTGTAATTGACTATGATGACCGTTAAATCCATTTCTTTATAAAATAAGTGAAATAGTTAAATAGCATGAACACTTTGGAAAAGAGGCCGATATTCAGGAGGGAAGGGGGAATGTTCTTCTGTGCCCTCAAAATATGTAATAAAGGAAGCGGAATCTGCGGATCTACTTTCCGGGGACTCAATCGGTAAAGTGCAGCCTCATCCCGGATCTTATAATTCCTGATCATCCTCCAGCAAAAATCATAATTCCACAGCCTCAGTAAGACGGAAGGATCCAGTTTATCCATCAACAGGAGGTTCTCGGGGATCACCACCTCCGGATCGTGGAAGACCTGCCTGGTCACCTGCTCTTCGTTAAAGCCGACGTTGATCAAAAACTCCCTGGTAAAATTAAACGCATGTCCCTGCAGGTAACGGATATAGAAATCCACATCGACCAGCCATTTCATACGGTTGTCATACCATAAACGCCGGTCATTTTTGTGCATGATCACGCTGGGAGGACCTATGCAATTGCGGGAAAAAAGGTTCCGTGAATCCTTCCTCAGCAATTTCTCCCTGAAACGGCTGATATTTTCAGTAAACAGGACCTTATTGTCTTCGACGACAGTAGATCCGCAGAAGACAAAAGAACAGTTTTCCGGAACCCGGGTCAGATCGTACAATTTCTGCAAGCTATCGGGGAAAGCGAACCAGTCGTCGTCATGCATGAGCTTGATCCATTGGCCAGTAGCTTTTCGAATGGCCTCATTCCAATTCTCAGGCGTGCCGAATGGCGCAGGATTGTGATAATAACAAAGCGAAAAAACATTTTTATACCGATCACACAATTCTTTAAGGGCATTGTCGGGGCTATCATCCGTAATAATCACTTCGAAATTCCTGAAAGACTGTACGGATATAGAATCCAGTAAGCGGCGCAGGAAATCGGTGCGCTTATAGGCGGGAACACAAATAGAAATTAGGATTTCCTGATACATTACTATTATTCAATGGTTTTATTAATAAGGGTGCAAAGTCAAAATTCCCTGCCTAAACGGCGAAATTAAATGTAGTTTTCAGAAAACAGCAATCCACAACAGGGTTATTTGGCGGGAAAATGGCCTATTTTCTGATATATTTGCAAAAAAAATTGAAACGGCCATTTGTTTATGTAGTCCGAAAGCGTGCCTTAGGTGATGTTTTGTGGATAGAGCCCGTGGTCAGGCAGCTAGCTGCGACGAATAAGAAAGTCATCGTCTATACCAAATACCCCGATTTGTTTTTAAACTACCCGTTATCAAATGTAGTTTTTAAAAGTAAGATCGGTTTTTTTGAAAAATTATTATGGAAGGCCGAATCCTTTTTGAAGGCCTCCCTGTTTGTAATCGACCTTGAAATGGCCTCCGAAAAAAACCCTCGAATCCATTTTCTGCATGCCTATCAGCAAAAAGCTGGGCTTCCCATGGTCATGGAATATCCCAAACTCTATCTGAGCAAGGAGGAATCAAAACCGGCTGCCACTTCTCAAAGAAAATATGTCCTATTGCATCTTGAAAGCCTGACCGATAAAAACTATCGGAAAGTATATGGCGTTAATTGGGAGGACATTACTAAAAATCTCGAAAGCAAAGGGTTTTTAATTGTTCAGATCGGGAAGGAATCCTTGAACATTCCCGGAACGATCCATGTGAAAACGAGCATCCGGGAAATGATATCACTGATCAATAAATCATCTTTTTTCATCGGCATCGATTCGGGCCCGAGTCATATTGCATCCGCTTTAGGCATTCCCTCCCTGATCTTTTTCGGCGCCGTTAATCCGGATCTGAGGCATTTCAGGAACCTGTTTAAGGGATATTTTCTTCAGCAATATTGTGAATATGCCGGCTGCTATCATGAGACAATCAGCGTGTCGGGGCCATCCTGCAGGCTGGTCGGGGATGGGGGTATTCCAAAATGTTCCCTGCACACGACGGAATATGTATTAAGATATATAGATTTGCTAATCCAGGAATACGCAATAATATGATCAGTCAATTCATTCGGAAAGTCAAACGAAAACTGGGAATACAGGAGGTGTATCCCTCTGAAACATCGAAAGTACGGCCTCTCGTTACACGCTTTTGCCTTGGGCATGGCTGCGATATTGGATTCGGGGGAGATAAGATCATGAAGGAAGACTGCATAGGCATTGACTATGCCCAACCATACGCACATACCGGCAAAGACAAAGTGGATATAGCCTGCGATGTCATGAACGAAAAGATACCGGTCGACGATAACACCTTTGACTTTGTCTATACCAGTCACCTGATCGAAGACTTCAAGGATACCACCCAGGCATTGAAGGATTTTATCCGTATCCTTAAATCCGGAGGCAACCTGATACTGGTCTTCCCCGATCAGAAAGTGTATGGGGAAACCTGCGTCAAAACCGGGCAGCCCCTAAACACGCATCATATCCATAAAGATATGGGATTAGAATTCATGCATAAGCGCCTGCAGGAAATTGCAGGCATTTCGTATAGGGTGCTTTTCGAAAGCAATTGCGAGATTGACTATAATGTTGTCATGGTGCTGGAAATAAATAAGAACCGGGAATATTAATGTATGAAGAAAGTTATACGGAATATATTAGGTTATTTTGGCTACGATATCATTAAAGTGGTTCCGACTCCTTTTTTCAAAAAGGACTGCATTGTAAGAGTAGGAAAATTCGATCTTATAATGCCGAGCTATAACCCCTTGAGGAAGACTTACAAAGAACAGAAAAATTTCGCTTCGGAAATAAGCCGGCTGACCGTAACTGTTCTCAAAAAATATCCCGACCTGGTCTTCCTGGACATTGGCGCCAATAATGGCGACACCGCTGCCAGGGTCAAATCGGTTTCAGACATCCCTGTCATCTCTATCGAAGGAGATGAGACCTCTTTTCGCTATTTGGCCGAAAATGTAAAACAATTCTCCGGGGTCACGATCATAAATCAATTTCTTGGCGAACGGGAGGGATTTATAAACGCCGATCTGGAGAAAAAGGGATGGAACACGACGATAATCCCTTCTGAAAAAAGCGATACCAGAATCGGGATAAAGACCCTTGACCTGGTTTTAAAAGAAAGCACGCCCGTTCAGGGAAAATTAAAAATACTTAAAATAGATACCGAAGGATTTGATACCATTATTCTCCGTGGCGCCTATGAGTATATTAAGGAATCGAAACCCGTAATTTACCTTGAATACAATAGGGATAATATGAGTGCAATCAATGAGAACGGCCTGGAGACGATCTTGAACCTGGAAAAATTCGGCTACAGGAAAGTTCTTTTCTTTGATGATAGAGGCAGATATGTCCTTACAACTACTCTCGCGAACAAAGAACTAATAAACGATCTTAATAGATACGCGGATGGGAAAAATGGCCTGATATACTACTATAATCTGTGCATATTCCATTCCGAAGACGAGGATCTTGCTGCAAATACCTCGGAAACAGAATTGACATATTGAAAAACAAAAAATTACAATTTTTCTTTTTTATATTACGATTAATCCGCAAGTGATTACCATCATGCAGGAAATATACATCTCTGACCTTTTTAATTTTTTATGTATCTTGTTTTTTCGATTATTGGTATAATTATTAGCGTGGCTCTTCGAATACTGACCCTTGACCGATGAAAAAAAACCTTTCCCTATTCCTTTTTCCTATTCTCTTTCTCTTTTCCCAGTTTAAGGGGCTTGGGCAGGCGGCATGCAATAACTGGCTCTACCTGCCCGTAGACCCTTCCTATGTAGAAACCGGGGACCTCAACATACCGGGTAACCAGCTTACAATAGAGGCAAATATTAACAGGACTACCCCCTATGCCTTTAATACATATTATTCGGGTGATATCGTCGGCAAGTACCGGGGCCCTGCGGATGTAAATTACCTGCTCAGGCCGGATAATGGATATATAACAACTACCGATGGAACCTTTTACGCGACCCCGAATATTTGCCCGCTGGAGCTGAACAAAACCTACCATGTCGCAATGGTCTACGATGGCAGTACGTTAAAATTTTATCGCAATGGCTTTCTTATGAGCCAGGTGGCAGCTACCGGCAATCTTTACCAAAACAGCTACGAGACAGAAATTGGACTGTATCTGACAAATGTATTCCCTTCGCAGTTTATCGGATATATCAACGAAGTACGTATATGGAACGTAGCCCGAACTCAGAGCCAGATCCAGACCTATATGAATACTTCCCTTCCTTCTCCGACCACACAGACCGGCCTGCTGGCCTATTATACTTTCGATAACCTGCTGAATAAACAGGGCAATCCCGCATGGAACGGGACGTTAAACGGCAGTGCCTCCATTAATGCGACCAATCCTACCTGCTCAGCTTTCGTTGCCGATAATAATTGTTGCCCTACGCTCCAGGGAACTTTAACCGGCGGGACTATTTGTTCGAATAACGCACAAGGGCAGCTAACTTATCATGCCAACAATGGAACAGGCCCTTTTACATTGACTTATTCAGACGGCACTAATAATTATACACAAACCGGCGTACAAACCGATATCCCCTTTACCGTTCAGACAACTCCTCTCACAACGACAACTTATACGATTTTGACTATCCAGGATAATTCTACCAGCTGCACTGCTACCGATGTTTCAGGCATAATCGGCGTCATAACTGTAAATATGGCGCCCAGCACCGATTTTACATTTGATCAGAATATTTGCAATCCACTAAGTGTGAATTTTTTAAGTATTTTACAAACAGGAGCATCCTATGTCTGGACCATAAATGGAATAGATTATGCCGGGAATTCGAACCAGACCCAATCTTTTCCAGACACAGGCAACTATCCAGTAAAGTTGAAAATAACTTCACCGAACGGTTGTGCTGACAGCACTATTAAAAATATTCCTATCCGGTTCGATAAAGGAAATATCATTTCCACCGGCGATACGATCATTTGTGCGGGCCACAGTATTCAACTATTGTCACATCCTGCGCTGGAATACTGTTGGTCCCCCACCAGCTATTTGGATGACCCTGGCCTTGCCAATCCAACTGCTTCTCCACCGGTAATGATGAAATACTATCTTACGTCAAAGACCATCGGGGCAAACCTGATCATAAACGGGGATTTTAGCATGGGCAATACCGGTTTCAGTTCTGCGTACATTTATGATCCTATCAATAAAACCGCCGGAGAATATTTTGTCGGAACGAGCCCTCATAATTGGAACCCCAACGCACCGGTCGATTGCGGTGACCACACTTCCGGAAGCGGAAACATGTTGATCGTAAACGGCGCATCTATTCCCGATATAAATGTTTGGATGACCAGCCAGATCAATGTACAGCCCAACACAAACTATGCTTTTTCGGCCTGGATACAATCCATTTCCCCTTACAACCCGGCAACCCTGCAATTCTCAATCAATGGGATCAAACTTGGTAATAGTATAAATGCCAACGCCAATACCTGCATATGGAATCAGTTCTATACGATATGGAACTCAGGCAATACTACGACAGCCACTATTAGTCTTGTCAATGAGAATACGTTCTTCTTGGGTAATGATTTTGCCCTGGATGATATCTCATTTGCACCCGTGACACTGCTTCAGGATTCCGTTATTGTCAATATTGAAAACGCTGCTGTGATCGCAAATCCCGATACAGCCGTTTGTCCAGGTTCCCCGGTGAAGCTAAATGCCACCGGCTCCCTCGCCATCAGTCCCTTCAGTTATTCCTGGGCACCATCCGGCGGCCTTTCGGACAGTACCAGTCACGACCCCATAGCCTTGCCTTCCATAACGACCAACTATACGGTCACCGCTACGACAGCTCATGGCTGTATCGCAAAAAGCTCCGTCCTGCTGACCCTATTTCCCGGTGTCAACATTGGCCTGACTCCCGATACGACCATCTGCCCAGGAGCCTTCCTCCAATTACAGGCTTCGGGAGGCAATGGCTATTCCTGGAGTCCTGCTCAATATCTCGACAATNNCAGGCCAATCCCGCCGACTCGACCCTGTTTTTTGTAACCGTAACAGACAATAACAATTGCTCCGCAAGGGATTCCGTCCTGGTGAAAGTCCGGGCTCCGGTATTCTTTAAAGCCCCACCCGGTGCTGAGATTTGCAAAGGATCTACCGTCATGCTTAAAAGCGACAATAGTGAAAACTATATTTATAACTGGTCGCCGGGAGATGGTTTAAGCGATCCATCGGCCCCTTTTCCCATAGCCGGGCCCGCGGCAACTACCTTGTATGCTGTCAATATCAGCGATCCTGTCTGCGGACATGACAGCAGTTTTGAAGTGTCTGTCACCGTTAATCCGATCCCCGAAGTGCTGGCACAGAAAGCCAATGATATCGATTGCGCTATCACTACTTCCCGTTTGAGCGCTACCGGGGCCGTGAATTATCTCTGGACGCCGGAAGAGGGATTGGATAATCCCAGGATACCCAATCCGATCGCCAGTATCGACAGCACCACCACCTTCATTGTTCAGGGCACCGCCGATAATGGCTGTTCCGCATTCGATACCCTCACAGTGAACGTGACGGCAACGGGTAAGAATTTATTCGTAGTTCCCAATGCCTTCACTCCTAATGGGGACGGGCATAACGACTGTTTCGGGATACGCCGCTGGGGAGATGTGAGGATTGAAGAGTTCTCGGTATATAACCGATGGGGCGGCCGGGTATTCTCCACCCGCAATCCTTCCGATTGCTGGGATGGCAATTATAATGGGAAACCGCAGGAGTCAGGCGGCTATGTGTATATCATTAGAGCATGGTTTTTTTGCGGAGAGATCACCCGTAAAGGAGTTGTCATGCTTGTACGATAACCGGCTCTCGAAGATATTGCAGGAATCTTTCCAGCCCCGCCAGCTTGGCATCATCCAGCCGGTAATCCAGGCGCTTGGTGAAATAATCGTTCAGATCGAATAAGGTATAGGGGTTTTCTTTCACTACCTCGGCAATATGATCCAGCCCTTCCTGGTTAGCCGCGTCAAACCGGGTTATAAATTCCTTATCGAGGCGTTTATTGCTGATCCAGGCAGCAAAAACAAAAGGCAGGCCGGTAAGATCGGTCCAGGCTTCACCCAGGTCATATACATAAGGAGATATCTTCCTTTGTTCCAACGCCCGGTCCCCGATGACCACGCCCGCCGTCCGGCCCCCGATATGATCCCTGAAATCCTCCGGGGCGTCTACCAATACCGGGCTGACCTTCCAGTACTCCCTTAACAATACCTTTGCCAATTGCACCGATGTACGGCTTTGGTAATCCAGGAGGACCCGCTCTACCGATCCGATAGGTGTCTCACTAAAAATACATACCGATGCCACAGGCCCGGTAGTTCCGATACAATAGCCGGTATTCAGGTGATATTCCTTCATCTCCGGAATGATGGCGACGGGCACCAGTCCCATGTCTATCTCATCATGGAGGAGCATGGCGGCGATCCGGGAGGGATAATCGATAGTAAGGTCAATGTCCGTAATAATGGGCGACCGGGTGATCCCATAGAGTAGCGGCTTCGTGTTCAAGTAGCTTACAGCTCCTATTCGTATTTTTCTGTCCAATTCCTTTACGTTAATTTTGGGTGCAAAATTAGGGCGCGCACAGTTAATCGCCTCAATTTATTCTTAAATCAGCTACATGGAATTGAATTCACTTACTGCTATCTCCCCAATTGACGGGCGCTATCGCCATCAATTGCAACACCTGGACGACTATTTTTCCGAATACGCCCTCATAAGATACCGGGTGCTGGTAGAAGT
>PLXD01000276.1 GCA_003151295.1 Chitinophagaceae bacterium
CATTTAAGCACTTCCGAGCTAAGCACCATCGCAGCCACGGCTTTCTGGGGTTTCCCGCTTGCCATCGTGATCGGTGGGTTTGTCGTGGATGCTATCGGCATGAAAAAACTATTGGTGCTGGCTTTCATTTTTCATCTCGTAGGGATCGTGCTGACTATTTTTGCGGGGGGCTACTGGACCTTATTCCTGTCGACCCTGCTGATCGGTATCGCCAACGGAACGGTCGAGGCAGCCTGTAATCCCCTCGTAGCTTCGTTATTCCCCGACAATAAGACCACCAAGCTGAACCATTTCCATCTCTGGTTCCCGGGTGGCATCGTGATCGGAACCCTCATCGTGTTCGGATTGAATAAGCTGGGTGTAAGCTGGCAGGTGGAAGTTGCGACCATGCTGATCCCGACGCTGATTTACGGTTATCTTTTCTCCGAGTTGAAATTCCCCGTTACGGAAAGGGTGGCAGCGGGCGTTTCCAATGCCGAAATGTACAAGGCTTTATTGACTCCTTTCTTTATATTCATGATCATTTGCATGTTCGGTACGGCCATTACCGAATTGTTTACCAGTCAGTGGATCGACGTATTGTTGAAGAACGTCACAGATAATGCCTTGCTGATCCTGACCCTGACCACCGGCATCATGGTGGTAGGCAGGGCTTTTGCAGGCCCGGTCGTGCACCGGATCTCCCCCCAGGGCATGTTATTGATGTCTGCGATCCTGGCATCGCTGGGGTTGTACCTGCTGAGTCATACGACGGGAAACACCATCTTCATCGGCGCCCTGGTATTCGGCCTGGGAGTCTGTTATTTCTGGCCGACCATGATCGGGTTTGTCGCGGAGAATTTGCCTAAAACAGGTGCGGTAGGGTTGAATCTGATGGGGGGAGCCGGGATGTTCGCGGTATCCTTGTATATGATCTTTATGGGAGGGCATTATGATGCCCTGATCGCCCAAAAACTTCCTGTCGGCGCCGACCTGAAGCAATATTACGGGGCAGCCCCCGGAACCGATTTGGCCAATGTGCTTGCAGAAGCAAAAAAAGCGGCGGGCCCCGAAGTGCTGAACTTTACCCTGGTTATCCCGGTGGTTCTGATAGTTGTTTTTGCCGGTCTGAATGTCTATATGCGCGGCAGGAAGAAGCCGGAATTATTAACGACGTCTCCCGCTCATTAACGAATGCGGGGACATATTGCCCGTTAAAACGATTTTAATGCCTGTGGTCGATTTTTAACCATATAGGAAGAATAACATTTTGTAATTTACTTTTTAATGAGCTGTAAATATGGCTAATCGATCCTCCCGAAGAGTTGCTATTAAAAACATGGTTGCCGGAACTGCGGCTCTTGGAACGGCTGGAATGTTGTCGTCCCTGGGAGCTTCGGCGGCGGAAGAAAATAAAACACTCAAATTGAAAGGAAATATCAATCACTCCGTATGCCGCTGGTGCTACGACGACATTCCACTGGATGAACTTTGCGCAGGAGTTAAGAAAATAGGTTTTAGCGCTATCGACCTGGTAGGACCCGCAGACTGGCCCACCCTGCAAAAGCACGGCATCTTCTCTTCTATGTGCAACGGGGCGGAAATAAGCCTCACCAAAGGATGGAATCACACGGAATATCATCCCACCCTGATCAAGAGCTATACCGAACATATAGACCTGGTAGCCAAAGCGGGTTATAAGAACCTGATTTGCTTTAGCGGTAACCGGGAAGGCATGGATGCAGAGACGGGATGGAAGAATTGCGTGGATGGGCTAAAACAGATTATCGGGCAGGCGGAGAAGCAGGGGGTGATCATCCACATGGAGCTGCTCAACAGCAAGATAGACCATCACGATCAGCAATGCGATAATACCAAATGGGGGATCGAGCTGGTAAAAAGGATCGGTTCGGAGAATTTTAAGCTCTTATATGATATCTATCATATGCAGATCGACGAGGGAGATGTGATCCGTACGATCCAGGACGGCCATCCCTATTTCGGGCATTACCATACCGGTGGCGTTCCGGGACGACACGAGATCGATGAAACGCAGGAACTCTATTATCCTGCCATCATGAAGGCGATTGTCGCTACCGGCTTTAAAGACTATGTCGCCCAGGAGTTCATTCCTGCCAAAGAGGATAAGTTGAAATCGCTGAAGGAAGGGGTGAAGATCTGTGACGTTTAATGTAGCAATAAAAAACTAATATCATGGCTGACAATACTTACGATGCCATTGTGATCGGATCTGGCATCAGTGGCGGATGGGCCGCCAAGGAACTGACGGAAAAGGGTTTGAAAGTATTGATGCTGGAAAGAGGCCGCAATATCGAACATATCAAGGACTATGTGAATGCCAATAAAGAAGCCTGGGATTATCCCCATCGCGGACACGCCACCCAGCAGATGAAAAAAGATTATCCCGTATTGCGCAGGGATTATCCGCTCAACGAGACCAACCTCGATTATTGGGTTAAGGACTCCGAATGTCCCTATACGGAAACCAAGCGGTTTGACTGGTTCCGAGGCTATCATGTAGGGGGGCGTTCCCTGATGTGGGGCCGCCAGAGTTATCGCTTGAGCGACCTGGATTTCGAAGCAAATGTCAAAGAAGGGATCGCTATCGACTGGCCGATCCGCTATAAGGACATTGCTCCCTGGTATGACTATACGGAGAAATTCGCGGGTATCAGCGGGTCAAGGGATGGGTTGCCGCAGTTGCCGGACGGGCAGTACCTGCCGGCCATGGATATGACCTGCGTGGAAAAAGATGTAGCCGCAAGGCTGAAGGATCACTATAAGGGTGCGAGGGCCATGATCATCGGACGGACGGCCAATATTACGGTGCCGCATGACGGAAGGCCAGGGTGCCAATTCCGCAACAAGTGCTGGCTGGGCTGTCCCTTCGGCGGCTATTTCAGCACGCAATCCTCAACGCTCCCGGCCGCGATGAAGACGGGTAACCTGACGCTTCGCCCCTGGTCGATCGTTACGAAGATCCTTTATGATAAGGACACGAAGAAAGCGACCGGCGTGGAAGTCCTTGATGCGGAGACGAACAAGACCTACGAGTACAAAGCGAAAATAGTCTTTCTCAATGCTTCCACGCTTAACAGTGCCTGGATACTGATGAATTCCGCTACCGATATCTGGCCGGACGGTCTCGGAAGCAGCAGCGGTGAACTGGGGCATAACCTGATGGACCATCACCTGGGCGTCGGCGCAGGGGGGCAAGTGGATGGATATGAAGATAAATATTATTATGGCCGTCGTGCGAACGGGATCTATATTCCCCGTTACCGCAATTTGTTCGGCGATAAGCGGGA
>PLXD01000549.1 GCA_003151295.1 Chitinophagaceae bacterium
GCTTAACTGCACCCGGATCCTGGCCAGCCCCTTGGCTACCACCGGGTAAAAAAAGCCGATCACATAGACCCCTTCTTCCAGCAGGGCCGCGGCAAAATGCTGTGCGATCACGGCGTCATATAACATGATGGGCACGATGGGATGATCGCCGGGCTTGATGTCAAAACCCGCTTCCGCCATTTTACTGCGGAAATATCTTGTATTAAACTCCAGCTTATCCTTTAACTCAGTCGTCGAACTCAACATATCCAGCACGGCAATAGATGCACCGGCAATGGATGGGGCAAGCGTATTCGAAAAAAGATAGGGACGTGAACGCTGGCGCAGCNNCCGAGCGCCTTGCCGAGCGTGCCCGTAATGATATCGATACGACCCATGACGCCGCGATATTCATGGGTTCCCCGACCCGTCTTCCCAAGAAAACCGGAGGAATGACATTCATCGGACATGACGATGGCATCATATCTGTCTGCGAGATCGCAGATCTTATCCAGTTGCGCAATGGTACCGTCCATACTGAAGGAACCGTCCGTGACAATGATACGATTTCGAAGGGCCTGGCTTTCTTTTAGCTTTATTTCCAGGTCTTCCATATTATTATGCTCATACCGGAGGCGCTGAGCCTTACAGAGACGCACCCCGTCAATAATGGAAGCATGATTCAAGGCATCGGAAATAATAGCATCCTGCTCGTTGAACAAGGGCTCGAAAACACCTCCGTTCGCATCGAAGGCGGCCGCATATAAGATCGTATCCTCCGTGCCGAGAAACGCAGCAAGTTTCTTCTCCAATTCCTTATGGATATCCTGTGTGCCGCAGATAAACCGCACACTGCTCATTCCATACCCATGCGTTTCAATGGCTTTGTGGGCGGCTTCAATGATAGCGGGATGGGAGGACAAGCCCAGGTAATTATTGGCGCAGAAATTCAATACTGTTTTCCGGTCTTTACCCCCCGCCCCGGAAATGACTTCGATCTCGGCCCCCTGGGCGCTTGTAATGATACGCTCGGACTTGAACAGCCCGGCCTTTTCGATAGTTTCCAATTCGGCAGCAACACGTTTTACAAATCTTGCATTCATAGCGTTTTTTTTAAGACGCCAAAGATAAGTAGTTCATATAAAAAAAATTATACATACCGGATACAACGTTTTTTTTGTAGCTTTGTCAATCGGAGAGTAACTAAATTCTCATGAACCTAAAAGCCTATACCCGTTTATTGATTTTGGTGCTGGTAGCTTCTATCAGTTTTATTCTTTTTGCTTATTCCCGCTCAACCGGTACGGAAACCAACAAGGATTGTCCCGACGCCGATAAATGCTGCGAGCAGAAACAGGGCCATACCGATTTTATCTTTTGGGAGTCATTATCCCGCAACCTATTGTCCGCCAATCATTAGTAATATTACCCCAGACTTCCCACCCTCCTGGAAAAGGGAAATTTCATTAGAAAATACAGATTCTCAATTCATTCCATCGTCTTGTAACATTTTATACCGGTTATCCGTCTTATACGCACCGATAAGACAGGAAAAACAATTTTTATAGAATTATAGCACCTCCCAGGACAACCCGCTGCTGTTTATGACTGAAAAAGAATATAATGAATGCGTAACGAACTATGCGGATAATGTCTATCGCTTTATCCTGAAAAGTCTCAGGCATGAGGAAGATGCCCGGGACGTGGTCCAAACGGCCTATGAGAAACTATGGCGCAGCCGGAACGAGGTAGCAACTGGAAAAAGCAAGTCTTACCTGTTCACAGTCGCCTATCACCAGATGATCGATCAGCTGCGCAAATCCAAAAGGACGGTCCTGCGCGCTNNAATTAAGGGAGGAAGCAAAAATCGAGGACAAGGGAGTCCACAATATGAAAAAGGTATTGGAAGAGGCCCTGGCCCGACTCACGGAAAGACAACGCTGCCTGGTTTTGTTAAAGGATTATGAAGGATATTCGTATGATGAAATCGGACAGATAACAGGGTTGAATGAAAGCCAGGTGAAAGTGTATCTCCATCGGGCCCGGTTACAGTTGAAAAATTATTTGGTAAAGCCTGAAAACGTACGCTGAATCCATGATCACACGCAATAATTATGAAGAGTTGTTTCTGCTGTACGTTGACAATGAGCTGTCAGTTGCGGAGAGAGCGACCGTGGAACAATTCGTCCAGGATAATCCTGATCTGGAAGCGGAACTGACCCAATTGCAGCTATCCATTCTCCGCCCCGAAGTCGATCTTTTTTTCAGCAACAAGGAATCCTTGCTGCGGGACCCGATGGCCGTTGAATCGGAGGAAGGATCCTTGTTAAGGGGCGAGCTCCCGGTTTGGGCTGGGGAAAGCTCCTTTGTCGATGAAGGGAATTATCCTGTCTATCTTTTATCTTATATAGACAACGAGCTGGATGAAGAAAGCCGCAAGACCGTAGCCAACCATGTCCTTCAGCACCCACGTCTGGAGGAAGAACTGGCTATCCTTCAACGGACCCGCTTGGAGCCTGACCTGTCTGTCGTATTCGACGGGAAAGATCTGTTGTATAAACCCGAATACAGCAATAGATGGGCTATCCTGTCCTGGTCCAGGATAGCAGCAGCCATACTCCTGCTAATAGCAGCCCTGCTCCTCTTCGATAAGACAAAACAAAAAGCCCGGAGAGAATCCGGCGATTCCCGGATAGCAGGCAATACCAGCAGGTATATGGATCTTAAGGATCTAAAGAATGAAACAGTCTTTCTAAAAGATTCCCAAGCTGTAACACCACATGCAGTTGATCCGTTATACAGTAAGAAAGATGTTCTGAAAGATATTCAAGTCCGAAAGAGCAAAGAAACGGCTGAAAGGACAGTAAATCCGGATGGTAGAAAGAATGAGTCGGGTAGACATGAGTCTCCCGCAATACAAGCCCGGCAGCGGGCGGAAGAGGATTCCGTGGCGATAACGAGACCCGCGGATAAAAAACCGGACTGCTTACCGACTTACCAAATAAAGTCGCCATCGACTACCCGCGAAACCATCGGCGAAACTACCCGTGGAGCCGCCTTGGCCGGCAACAAAGATAACACGATCGCAAAAGATAATACCATCGTATTGGCCAGTGAAGGAATTCCCATTGAAGATCCCTCCGCCAACAAGAAAAATAAACTACGCGGACTCTTCAGAAAAGTAACCCGGGTCTTCGGAAAAGCCACCAATGCAGACGATGACAACAATGACAATAACAAGCATGGGGTCCTGATCGGAAGTTTTAAGGTGGCACTCTGATAATATTCATTTAAAAGGAATAGTATGTTGCGGCAATTTTTACTAATGGCAGGATTATGCGTGGCCTTGTCCGGTTGGGCCCAGAATGATACGACGACCAAAACCGGCCCCATGCCCGGCCAACCCGACACGATCCGGGTCGGTAACCTGATCATCATCAGGAACGGGAAGGCAGGTTCCGGCAGGAGCGGGAATGGGGCGTCTGACAACAAACCAAACAATGCGCTCACCAGGTCCGCTTGGGTCACGCATCGGCACCACGACTATAAACCTTCGAATGTCAGCACCAACTGGTGTATCCTCGACCTGGGGTTCGCCAATTACAATGACAGGACCCAATATGCATCCGGCTCTGTGCAACAATTTGCACCGGGCTCTTCTCCCGGCTGGTTTCACCTGCGGACCGCAAAATCTATCGATGTGAATATCTGGTTCTTCATGCAGAAAAGGAACCTGATCAAACATGTTGTAAACCTGAAATACGGGCTGGGGCTGGAATTGAATAACTACCGGTACACGGAAAACATCAAATTCCTGAAGGACCCTACGGAAGTGGTGATGGACACGATCAACTTAAGGAAAAACAAACTTGCAACGGACTATCTCACCCTTCCCCTGATGCTGAATTTCAATTTTACCCCTCACCGCAAGCAGGGAATCGGCCTAAGCCTCGGTGTCAGTGCAGGATACCGTTATTCGGCCCGCCAGAAGGTCAAGAGCCCGGAAACCGGCAAACAAAAGACCTTTGGCGATTTCGACCTGTATCCCTGGAAACTGTCTTATATCGGGGAATTGCAATTGGGACCCATCAGACTATATGGCTCCTATGCGACCCGGAGCCTGTTCGAAAAGGGATTGGACCAGGTCCCTTATACTTTCGGTATACGATTCAGTAACTGGTAGTGATTAGTCCGGTCATTGTATGAGTACGTGTATGAACACATAATAGGAGGACGGATTGATAAGAACCCGTTAAAGTTACCCACATCAAAAATAAACCTTCGGCTGCTCTCGTTGTCAAAGTGAGTAAACGGGGGATTATGAATCATAAAAAGATCTTGTGTTACAGCTTGTTGGCCTTTTGCCTGTTGGGATTCAGGGACGCCCACCAACGAACGGTCCGTAGAAACTTCTTCAACCGGAGCCTGAATGGTGAAATATCCATCCTGGTGATCAAATCCACCTATGAATTNNCGCAGGTCTATGACCAGGACGGCTGGTATGCCACCTACCCGGCTGTATTCGGCAGCAAATCCCAGGAAGATAAGATGATGCAGGGAGACCGTTTAACGCCGGAAGGCACTTTCCATATCGTATCCAAAAGACCGCATGAAAAATGGGACAAGATCATGGACATAGATTATCCTACCCGGGCCGATATCGCAAAGTTCAACAACCGCAAGGCCAGGGGACTAATCCCAAGAGGCGCGAAAATCGGGGACGGCATTGCCATTCACGGAACCTGGCCACATGACGATAATGCCGTAGATGCATTCCAGAACTGGACCAATGGCTGCGTCTCCCTTAAACGGGAAGACATGGATGAACTCTATGAAATGACGCCCGTCGGAACCAAAGTCGTTATAAGCCGTTAACTATTAAACATAAGAATTTACCAATTCCCGCTATATTTTCCCATGCTTGATTTCTTCTACGACGGCGGGTTCGAGCAGGGTGCTCGTATCCCCCAGGTTCTCCGTCTCGCCTTCGGCGATCTTTCGTAGTATCCTGCGCATGATCTTACCGCTCCGCGTCTTAGGCAGGCCACTCACGAATTGGATCTTATCCGGTTTTGCGATGGCGCCGATGATACGGGCCACCGTTTGCACGATATCCTTGCGGATAAGATCCTCATTTGCGTTATTGCCGCTAAAGATCACATAAGCATAGATGCCCTGTCCCT
>PLXD01000152.1 GCA_003151295.1 Chitinophagaceae bacterium
GCGCGGCGCAGCACCGCGCGCACGCGCGCGAGCAGTTCGATGTGCGAGAACGGCTTGGTGACGTAGTCGTCCGCGCCGGTTTCCAGTCCTTTAACATGGTTGCCTTCATCGCTCAGGGCCGTCAGGAATATGATGAGGGTGTCTTTATAAGCGGGTTGGGATCTTAATATTTCGCATACTTCCACGCCGTTCTTCTTTGGCATCATGATGTCGAGAATGATCAGATCGGGACGAACCAGTTTGGCCTTGGCGAGCGCTTCATCTCCGTCCTTGGCAGTAGCTACTTCATAACCTTCCCGGGTAAGATTATATTGAATGATCTCCAATATGTCCGGCTCATCATCTGCAATCAATATCTTCTTGCCTTTTGGTTCCATTTAACAAAAAATTTACGCAAACCTACTCGAAATAAAGCGTTGGAGGGGTTTTCAGAGGGGGAGTTCACAATTTTATAATATAGAAATAATAATAAACGATTCCCTAATTTCGGACAAAATCCGGATATGGGCCGTCCTTTTATCGGTTATGACCTGTTCTTTATATGTAACTTTGAAGGCGATTTAGTGAATAACGTGAACTTATGAAGCCTGCTTTACGCTTATTTTTTATTTTTTTTCCGGCCCTGTCGCCTTTTTTTGCGGTTGCCCAGGCCAGCTATTACCCCTATAAGGTAGCCCAGGATCGTATGCTATGGCATGATAATGTCGACAAGGAGCAAAAAAGCATTCTGGCAATAGGGGGAAAAGGTGAGAACCCCAAAAATGATAGCCTGGTCAGCCTGAGTAAAGACGAGAATGTCAATTTGGAACTCACCGATGTACTGATCCGCCAGGTAGACGGGATACAGGAGACTATCGAATTCGATTCCACCCTCAATACAAACAGCAAGAAGAAATATCTCCGGGCCCTGGAAACAATGTTGCGGGGTTATCGGACCCATGTCGGTAACAAGGATTTCCCTGTCACCAATGCCCCGGCCCTGGTAGAGGCCTTCGAGCGGGCAATGGACCTGGACAAAAAGGGCGAAAGCATCGAACCGGTCATCGCGGAAGCCAATTATGGTGCGGGAAGCATCCTGGTGGAATGTTTCCTGCTGCCCTCCGAAAATATCGGCGTACGCCCTTCCCGGGATCTGTTGATAAAGAAATATTGCGAATTGCATCCCGCCTCTATCCTGGATGTCCTGCGGAACAATCCGAACCTGCCTTTTGCCGATAGCCTGATCATCATAGCCGGACATCGTAATATACGCCAGCTATATGATTTTGCACAAGCCGTNNTTTCCTCGGCAGCCGTATCCGCAATAGCAAGGATACCCTGGTGCATACCGTCGCCCGGATGGCCAATAGTAAGAGCGGGAGGCTATATTTTCCTTTCCTGGACAATCTTATTAAAGGGAAAATAACCATCGACGAGATCGACCGGGTGAAGGGGGACGACCTGAATTATTACCGCCTGCTCGTAAAGACCAGGCTGGATTATGCGGCCCGGATACTTCCACCCGCTCGTGACACGGCCCTGGAAATGAGCTCGCTGACAGATTGGCTGGCCAAAAAAGGCAAGGATATCTTCGTGCGGGAGATCAATGCCCTTCATACCGTGGACAATCCCGCGATCCGTTTTAAGATCCTGGACTCCCTGAACCCCGCAGAATTGTATTACCTGATCGTACTAAGTGAAGATGAGATCTATACGTCCAGTTACCTGGGCGTCTATGAGCGCATCTTCCAGCGGATGAAGGAGCCTTATGGGGATAGCCTGATCATGCAGGTGCATGGCGATTATTTCCGCAAATTCATAAAGATGGCGGCAGCATATAATAAGCTGGGCCATTTTCTCGGCACGATGGACAAGCAGAATGCCAATACTATTATGAAGTCCTTCATCATCCACCTGGAAGGGGCGAATGAAGAGGAGGCCGTGGATGTGGCGGATTCTTATAGCAGCATCTTCGAAAAGAATCCCAACCTGGCAAAATTCGTGCTGGGGGAGGTGCAATGGAATTACGATAATAATGTGGCCGCGGGCGATAAAAAAGGGACCATTATCTATGATCTGCTGCAAACCCTCTTCGAATCGGCGGATTCGTCCCGGAAAATAGATCTTTCGGCCAGGCTGGGCATCCCTCCCATTTATACCGTGGACTACGGGTCTTTAAAAGATGATAGCGGAAGGGTGATAGAGCAGGTCTTCTTCTATGGGGATGAAGACAAGGATGGTCAGAACTCATTTATTGATTATATGGCCCTGTTCCGTGGCAAACCCGGATGGAAGATCGTAGAGAACCCGGAATGGGTAACGATCAGTTCCACCAAGGGCAAGCCGGTGCTGATCTATGCCAATAAACCCTTATTCGGCGAGAATGATCCGGATGCCAAAGCCCAGACTGACCTGGGTGATTATCTGTACGATCATCAGCTCAGGCCTACGATCGTCATTCACCGGGGGCACAGCTACCATGTGAGATATACGATCAAGCAAATGCCTCCTACCGCACGCATCGTTGTGCTGGGCTCCTGCGGCGGGTATAACAACCTTAGCGAAGTACTGCGGATCAATGAGGAAGCCCATATCATCTCCTCCAAGCAGGTAGGTACCAAGACGGTCAATGAACCCATTCTGCAGGCGATCGATAATGTCCTGCTGTCGGGAAAAGATATAGACTGGCTCTCTATCTGGCGGGAACTGGGCGAAAAATTCCAGAACGATCCCCTGGCAAAAGAAAGATTTGATGATTATATCCCGCCCTATAAAAATCTCGGCGCCATCTTCATCAAAGCCTACCGGAAAGCCATGGGGGATGAGTGATGGTCAATAGATGAGTGATAGCCAATAAATAAAAGGTCACTGGTATGTCTGAACAGGTAAAAGCAAAGAAGATATTCGATTTTAGATTGCTTCGAAGGGTTTTCCACTATGCGGCTCCTTATAAGAGGCGTTTATACTTGTCTGTAATATTGTCCATAGCGCTGGCCATCCTGGCTCCGCTTCGCCCTTTCCTGATACAGTTCACCATCAACGGGTATATTGAAAAGGGTATGGCTGCAGACTATTCGCTCAAGGATCGGATGGAAGAGCTGCTGATCTGGGTCACGATGCTCCAGATCGGGTTGCTGCTGGTGGAAACGGTGTCCCGGTTTTACTTTTCCTTTATTACGGCGTGGCTGGGGCAAACCGTGGTGAAAGACCTGCGCGTTGCCGTATATAAAAAGATACTCGGACTCAATCTCTCCCAATACGACAAGACGCCCATCGGAACGCTGACGACGCGGACGATCAACGACATCGAAGCGATCAATGATATCTTTTCGGACAGTCTGATACCCATTATCGCCGATCTGCTCTCCATCATTTCAATCCTGTTTTTCATGTTCGTGGTAGACTGGCGGCTGACCCTGATCTGCCTGGCGCCCTTTCCTTTCCTGATCCTGGCGACCTGGCTATTTAAAGAAAGCGTCAACAAGTCCTTTATCCGCGTCCGTAATGCTGTGTCGGCGCTGAATGCTTTTGTCCAGGAACATATCACCGGCATGCAGATCGTACAGGCATTCGCCGCTGAGAAAAGGGAAGCTGCCAAATTCGATAGCATTAATAAAGAGCACCGTAATGCCAATATCAATGCCATCTTCGCCTATTCAGTATTTTTCCCGCTGGTGGAGATCATCCTGGCCGTATCCACCGGGCTACTCGTATGGTGGGGCGCCCGCCAGGTCCTGCAATTGCCGGAGCAGCAGGCAAGAGAGCTGACCGGCAAGATCATCGCCTTCTTTTTGTATCTCAATATTCTGTTCCGCCCCCTGCGGGTGATCGCCGATAAGTTTAACGTTTTGCAGATGGGCATGGTAGCCAGCGAAAGAGTCTTCCGGATCATGGACAATGATGATTTTATCAAAACGGAGGGAAGCTATGCGCCGGAGAAGGTCAGGGGGAAGATCGAATTTAAAAAGGTATTCTTCGCCTATGTGAAAGACCGCAACGTGTTGAAGAATATCTCTTTCATGGTGCAACCCGGTGAAACGGTCGCCATCGTAGGGCATACAGGCAGCGGGAAAACCTCTATTATCAGCCTGATGAACCGGCTCTATGATATTCAGCAGGGAGAGATCCTGATCGATGATGTGCAGATCGGGGATTATAAGCTGGATGTTTTGCGAAAAAGCATCGGCGTGGTCCTGCAGGATGTTTTCCTATTTTCAGGATCGGTCTCCGACAATATCACGCTTCGCAATGAAGCGATCCCCCGGGAGAGGATCGTAGAAGCCGCCCGGCTGATCGGGATGCAGGATTTCATCATGCGTCTGCCTGGCGGATACGATTATAATGTGATGGAAAGGGGCGGCACGCTCTCGATGGGGCAAAGGCAGCTGCTGTCTTTTATACGCGCCCTGCTCTACGATCCCTCCATCCTGATTCTCGATGAGGCCACTTCCTCCGTCGACACCGAATCGGAACTACTCATCCAGGAAGCCATCGATAAACTGATCGCCGGAAGAAGTTCCATCGTCATCGCACACCGGCTATCCACCATCCGCAAAGCGAGCCAGATCATCGTACTGGATAAAGGGGAGATCAAAGAGATCGGAACGCATGAAGAGCTATTGGAAAAAGGAGGGTTTTATGCTAAATTGCATGAGATGCAGTTCAGCAAGCAGGAACCGGCGGAGCAGAAAGTGTGATCATTAAATTAAAATCGCCTGTTATGGGTAAGATATATAACAATGAGGAAAAAAGTTCTATTATCAATGAAGATAATGGGGCCATGCGTTTTTATGCTTCACAGGAAGAGCAGGAATTGGAAAGATTGAAAGAGAGTATGAATCGCTCGGCTGCTGAAAAATTCTATAGGTTAATGGGGTTAATGAAAACCGGAAATATGATGAAAAAGGCAATAATTCACCACAAAAGTTAAAATCCATATTTGCTAATGGATATCTATGAAAGCGCTTTTATCAACCTTTGGGATTGTTTAAATAAAAATAGCGTTCGTTACATAATGGTAGGAGGGTTTGCAGCAAATCTTCATGGATATCAAAGATTTACTGAAGATGTAGATCTCTATATTGACGATACACTTGAAAACCGCAAGAAATTACGAAAAGCTTTTAAGGATCTGGGACTTGGCGACTTTGAACCAATTGAAAGAATTGAATTCATTCCCGGGTGGGTGGATTTTCAATTGGATAACGGTGTAAGAATGGATATTATGACCTCGTTGAAAGGAGTGTCTCTTTCATTTGATGAATGTTTGCGGGTTGCTCCGGTAGCCGAAATCGAGCATGTTTTTGTCCCTTTTCTTCATATCAACCAATTGATAGATAACAAAAGGGCGGTTAATCGACCTAAAGATCAATCCGACATTCTGGAACTGGAAAAAATAAGAAAGATTTCCGGCCAAAATGAATCCGGAGGCTCGGATGCGAGATAATAGTGAGTGCCGTTGCCCAGCCCAGCCGGCAAGCCCACCTATCATAAGGGGAAGCAGAAGGGAATAAAAAATTTTCATGTGTTAAGTTAAACAAAAGAGGCCGATTCTAAACGAGTCAGCCTCTTTTGTTTAAGAGGGTAACGCTTCCCAAGTTTAAGGACATAACGCTTACCAGGGCAGTGTGACCGACTTTGTAAAGTAGCCTACCTTGATCGTGGCCAGGTTGTCACAGGTTCCGGCGCCGTAGTCAAAAGTTCCTGTCAGCGAATTGTTGCCATCGGTATACACAAAGTCGATGATACCGGATACGATATGTATGCAGGAACCTTCTATGACCAGCGGCGTGGCGATGGTATTAACCAGGCTCTTGCCGGAGGCTGAGGAGGCAAAGCTGTGGTGGCCGGTGATATTGTATACGTCATCCAGGAGAGTAGGTGTTCCGAAACCCTGGGTCTGGGTGATTGTCTTGGTGCCCGAATAGGTATAGGTGCTGGAGAGAGAATCCGGAAAAATGATCTGTCCGCCTGTTACCGAGGTAGTGAAGGCCAAGCCGTTCTGGGTGGAATTGTTCGTGATCGAATACGTGCCTGCAATCTGGTATCCATTCACAGAATAGCCGTTGAAGGTCGCCGAGACGGTGGTGCCCGGATAAAGGAGATGACCGCTTAAAATGTAGGTGATGCTGCCTTTCCGGGTGAAGCCTGCCAGACTGGTACAGCCTGTCCCGAAATCGACCGTGATGGTCTTGGGAAAGGTGTTGGAATCGGCGGGGCTTACGGTAATAGTGGCACAGGTGCCAAGTATATTCGAGGAGCCGGTCCCATCGTTGGAAATATTCCCACCCACGGATTCGACGGTGACGGAACCATTGCTGGTTTTATTGCCGGTTTGCATAACTACATTGAATGCGTCATTATAGGCATTATCGGTCGTTTCGGATGAAGTGGAAAGAGACGCCGCATCGCTGGAACCGGTGCCTGAAGAGGATCCTGAGCTGCTGTTCTTGCTGCAGGCTGTAACTATTACAGCCATCGAAATGGAGGCCACTATACCTGCCTTAAACATTGTCTTGTTGATTTTCATAGTCTGATTTTGATATAGGTGATTGTTTAAAAGTTAATTCTCTATTCAGATTGTATATAAACGATTAAGTTTAGTCAATAGTCTGTATTTTCAGGGAATTCGTCCTTTTTAGTAAGTCAACAAAAGATCATAAGGATTCCAGCTCTTTTTAGGAGGCCCTTTTCAGGCTCTTTTCAGGCGGTTTTCCGGTCCTTCCGGCTGACTGCTGAAAGGAGTACCGTTTTTTGAGAATTTAGAGGGAAGTTGATTTCATATTTTGCCACCACCCCCGTATCTTTGCGCCAAATTTTAGGGAATAAATGGTATCCAGGAGCGTCAAATCTATATTGGTAGCGGCTTTCAGCGCAATTTTTCTCTTCATTTCCATGAGTTCCAGGGCGGGTGACCAACCGTCAAGGGAAACGGAGACTAAGCAGGAAAAGAAATTCGACGCGGCCAAAACGATCACGGAGCACGTGAAGGATGGTCATTCCTTTCACTTCTTCAAGGTAGGTGATTTCCATGCCGTCCTCCCCCTGCCGGTTATCCTTTATTCTCCCCAGCGAGGCTGGACCTGCTTTTCTTCGGCCCGTTTCGGTCATGAAGAAGAGGATGTCTACCAGGACTATAAGATGGAGAACGGGGTCATCATCCCCATTGTTAAAGGAGAAGGAGTAGCAGGCAAAGCTGATCCGACGGTGAAGGTCTACGATATTTCCATGACCCGCAACGTGGTGCAAATGATCCTTTCGCTGGTGGTACTCGTCCTGCTGATGACCGGTATTGCTAAGAAATACAAGCAGGGGCATGGGGTGACCAGTTCCCCGAAAGGTTGGCAGAACGCGATCGAACCCGTCATCACTTTTGTAAGAGATGATGTGGCCAAGCCCAACCTGGGACATTCTTACAAAAAGTACATGCCTTACCTGTTAACGGTGTTTTTCTTTATACTCATCAATAGCCTCTTCGGATTGCTGCCTGCTTCTGCGAATGTGACCGGCAATACGGCTTTTACGGCTGTGCTGGGCATCATTTCCCTGGTGGTGATCCTGGGCAGTTCCAACAAGCATTTCTGGGGTCATATCTTCTGGCCTCCCGGAGTGCCCTTCCTGGTGAAGGTCATTCTTGTACCTGTCGAACTGGCCGGGGTGTTGCTCATCAAGCCCGCCGCCCTGATCATACGTCTTTTTGCAAATATGATCGCGGGTCATATCATCATCCTGAGCTTTATCTGCCTGATCTTTATATTCGGCGGTATGAGCAAGATCGCCGGTTGGGGATTTTCACCCATATCCATCCTGTTTACTGTTTTCATTTACTTAATCGAGATACTGATCGCCTTTATTCAGGCCTATATTTTCACGAACCTGACGGCCGTATTTATCGGGCAGGCTTTCGAAGGCAGCCACACGCATGAAGATGTGAGCCATGGACCTAATGGAGACAGCATCGTGATCTAAAGGGGGAACAAGTTTTTTTTTAATTATAAAACCAAGTATCATGACTTTGATGAACATTCTGTTAGACACTCAGTATGGCTACTCCCACATGGGTGGAGCGATTGGTGCAGGTCTGGCAGCTATCGGCGCCGGTATCGGTATCGGGCAGATCGGTAAAGGAGCTGTTGAAGCCATTGCCCGTCAGCCGGAAGCATCGAACGACATTCGTGCTAACATGATCCTGACAGCCGCCTTCGTAGAAGGTGTTGCGCTGTTTGCGGTTATCGCAGGTTTGCTGGCTGTATTAAAATCTTAGCCAGGGCCGTAGGCACGTAAAAAAATTACTGCATCCGACGCACAGGGCTGAAGATGCAGTAATTATTATCCCAATCACCATCATCTTTTAAATACCCCTTAGGGGGCGGAGGGATTACCTATGGATTTGTTATTACCTAATTTAGGGCTGATCATCTGGACATTAGTTGCTTTCCTGATTGTATTTCTCATCCTGAAGAAATACGCCTGGAAGCCCATCCTCAAATCCCTCGATGAAAGGGAGCAGTCCATCGCCGGCTCGCTGGCTACCGCGGAAAGGGTGAAAGCCGAAATGGCTCAACTGAAGAACGAGAATGAAGCGCTGCTGGCTAAAGCCCGTGAAGAAAGAGCCTTGTTGCTGAAAGAGGCAAGGGACATAAAAGACAAGATTATAAGTGAGGCAAAGGAGCAGGCAAAGCTGGAAGCCGGTAAGATCATTACCGATGCGCAGGCCGCCATCGAGCAGCAAAAAATGGCTGCGATCACCGAGGTAAAGAACCAGGTCGGCAATCTCGTGATCGAAGTATCCGAGAAAATATTGCGCCGGGAATTATCGAACAAGGCTGAGCAGGAGAATTATATCAAGGCTTTGGCCAATGAGATTAAATTGAATTAAAATGATGCCCAATCCCCGGTTAGCAGCCAGATATGCCAAATCCGTTCTCGATCTGTCGGTTGAAAAAGGTCAGCTCGAAGCGGTATATAGCGATATGCAGTTCATGCGGGATCTCTGCAGGAGCAGTCGCGATTTTGTGAGCTTGCTGAAGAGTCCCATCATCAAGGCGGATAAGAAGGATAAGATCCTGGATGCGATCACCGCTGGAAAGGTGAATGTGATCACGGCCACTTTCAATAAACTGCTTGTGAATAAGGGTCGCGAAAGCTATCTGCCCGAGATTGCCGAAGCCTTTATCCGGCAATATAAGGATCTGAAAGATATCTATACGGTGAAGCTGACGACGGCCACCCCGGTCAGTGAAGAGCTGAAAAGTAGTATCGTGGATAAGATTCGAACGGGCTCTTCTATGAAGAATATCGAGTTGAACAGCGAGGTGGATGAGGCGATCATAGGAGGCTTTATCCTTGAAATCGGGGATAAGCTGGTAGATGCCAGTATCGCCTACGATCTGAACAATGTGAGAAAGCAGTTCCGAAACAATGACTTTATTTATAAGATCAGGTAAAACTAAGATCAGGTAAAACAGACAAACAGACAACTAACAAATAAGTACAATTATGGCAGAGATCAAACCAGATGAAATTTCAGCGATATTGCGCCAGCAATTGAGCAACTTCAATGTTTCCGCTGATCTGGAAGAAGTGGGCACCGTATTGCAGATAGGTGATGGGATTGCCCGTGTATACGGGCTGAGCAGCGTGAGCAGTGGTGAACTGGTCGAATTCGAGAATGGCGTGCGCGCGATCGCCCTGAACCTGGAAGAAGATAATGTCGGGGTGGTGTTAATGGGAGAGAGCGGCGATATCAAGGAAGGTTCGAAAGTACGCCGTACCGGCAAGATCGCTTCGATCAATGTCGGAGAGGGTATGCTGGGCCGTGTAGTCAATACCTTAGGGGAACCGATCGATGGGAAAGGTCCTATTACCGGAGAGAGATATGAAATGCCCCTTGAACGCAAAGCGCCCGGCGTCATTTTCAGGGAGCCTGTAAAAGAGCCCCTGCAAACGGGCATCAAGGCCATTGATGCCATGATCCCCATCGGTCGCGGACAACGTGAGTTGATCATCGGCGACCGGCAGACCGGTAAAACGGCGATTGCCATCGATACCATCATCAATCAGAAAGAGTTCTTCAAATCAGGCAAGCCTGTATACTGTATTTATGTAGCCATTGGTCAGAAGTCATCCACCGTTGCCGGTGTAATGAAGACCCTGGCTGAAAATGGCGCCATGGATTTTACCGTGATTGTAAATGCTTCGGCGTCCGATCCTGCTCCTCTTCAGTTCTACGCCCCCTTCGCGGGTGCTGCCATCGGTGAATTCTTCCGTGATACCGGTCGCCCAGCCCTGATCATATTTGATGATCTGTCGAAGCAGGCCGTAGCCTATCGTGAAGTATCCCTGTTGCTGCGCCGGCCGCCCGGCCGCGANNCCGATCATCGAGACACAAGCAGGTGACGTATCCGCTTATATCCCGACAAATGTGATCTCCATCACGGACGGACAGATATTTCTGGAAGGCAACCTGTTCAACTCCGGTATCCGCCCGGCTATTAACGTAGGTATCTCGGTTAGCCGTGTGGGTGGTAATGCGCAGATCAAATCCATGAAGAAGGTCGCGGGTACCCTCAAACTCGACCAGGCGCTCTACCGTGAATTGGAAGCGTTTTCCAAATTCGGGGGTGACCTCGATGCGGCTACCAAGCTGGTAATCGACAAAGGCGCGCGTAACGTGGAGATCCTCAAGCAGCCGCAATATTCTCCTTACTCTGTGGAAAAACAGGTAGCGATCATTTACCTGGGTACCCAGGGATTATTGCGCTCGGTGGCCGTGAAGAAGGTAAAAGAGTTCGAAGAACATTTCCTGCTCGAGATGGAAAACAAATATTCAGACGTGCTGGCCGAATTTAAGAAAGGCAATCTTCCTGAAGACGGTATCCGTAGGATGGTAGAGCTTGCCAATAGCCTGATTCCGCAATACAAGTAGGTTTTTAATAATTGTATTATACAGTGAGTCGGTCCTGCATACCCGTGGGACCGGCTCTTTTTTTTCAATCAGATGTCTGTGTATTCGCTATCAGAGGGCTATATATTCATTATCGATTTTCTGAGTATTCGTTATCAATGACTTGTGCCTGGCGGAGCAATGGTTGTATCCGGTGAAAGCAAATTCTTTCAAGAAATAATTCTAAAGGCTTGCATAATCGGCGAATTCTTGCAATCTTTGTCTGGTCATCACGACAATCCTCCAACTTCCCCGAAAAACGCACCCGATTTTATTTCAATCCTGATCATCCGTAAGAAAGACACTAATTAATTCTTCCAAGTCCATTTTAAAGTATAGGTTTTGCAATCGCAGATTTCATTGACGGATCTGTAATAGATCTACATTAATATATACTCGTATCTCCAATTTCCTTCCGAGAATGCCGATTCCCAATGACTATGTACCACTGTTAATTTTTTCGGCCTAAAAAAACATATATGCGACAGTTGTACCCTATCCAAAAAGCATTCTCTTTTTTCAGATATACCGGCTCGAAAGGATTGTTATGTTTCCTGCTTTTGGCCAGCTTTTCTTCTTTTTCCCAGGAGCCCACCCATTCAGGTCAGACTGCCTCCGCCAGCACAAATACGACCGGCGCCAACCTGCCCAACCTGATAGCTTTCACCGGCCTGCTGGAGAATCAAAAAGTGGTATTTAACTGGACCACCAGCTACGAAGAGAATCTCAGTCATTTCATTGTACAAAGAAGTGCAGATGGCAAATTGTATGATGACAGAGCCGTGATCTTTTCCGATGGCAACACCGCCTCCAGGAGGCAATATGTTTTTACGGATAATATCAGTGATCTGGACAATGGCCTGAATAACGGCCAGGTTTATTATCGTCTGAAACTCGTGGATATGGACGGGCAAGCCGGGTATTCGCAGACGGTGGTCGTTCGCTTCTCCAATGCAGGATCCAAGGGAACGCTGGTGGCTTATCCCAATCCCGCTGTGAGTGAGCTCCGGCTGGTGTTGCCCGCAGACTGGCAGAACAAACCGGTATCTTATAGCGTGTATGATAGCAGCGGCCACCTGGTGTTGCAGAAATTCGACAATCCTTCCGGCCAGAACGGAACGTTGAATATCGCTACGCTTCATATCGGGATCTACCTGCTTCGTGCTGCGACCGGTGACCAGAAGGTGGTACAAAGCTTTGTCAAAGCCAACTGAGCCAATCAGGCCAGTTTAGCAGCTACTTTATGCAAATAAATGAATAGTCATTTTATGATAAGAGTTTAGTTTTAAAGGGTACGATCAACAACCGCCGGGCTTTTCTAAGCCTGGCTTTTTTATAGAAATTTGGTTTATAAAATAAACTACTTTACATTTGAATCAAAATGACGAGAAGGATGAAAAAGATGAAAAGGATGTCTTTATATCTTCCCATGCTACTAACCTGCTTATTGTTTCTAGCTGCCTCCCTGCCTGCTCAGACCCTGATCTCAGGCAAAGTAAAAGATGGAAAAGGGCATCCTGTTGCCGGCGCCAGCATCGCTTTAAAGGACTCTTATGATGGGGCCACTTCCGATTCCACCGGCGCCTTCCAATTCAAGACTGGCGAAAAAGGATCTTTTATCGTTACCGTCACTAATATAGGATACAATCCCTTCGAGCAAACGATCAATATCGGGGCAGATCCTGTCAGACTGGATATTGCCATCAAAGAGAAGCTCAATGAATTAAAAGCCGTTACGATCAACGCGGGTTCGTTCACGACAGGGGACGCCAAAAGAGGGGCCGTCCTGAGTTCTTTAGACGTCGCTACAACCGCCGGCTCGAATGCGGATATCACCGCGGCCCTCAAGACATTACCCGGAGCCCAGCAGGTAGGGGAGCAGGAAGGTCTTTTCGTCCGTGGTGGCGCCGGTTATGAGGCCAAGCAGTATATCGACGGCACGCTGGTGAATAATCCCTACAATTCCAGTGTTCCCGATATCGCCCAACGCGGTCGTTTCTCGCCCTTCCTGTTCAAAGGTACCGTATTCAGTACGGGGGGCTATTCGGCCCTCTACGGTCAGGCCCTGTCCTCCGTCGTATTGCTGGAGTCGATCGACCTTCCCGTAAAATCCGAGATCGATGCCTCTATCTCCCCGATCGTAGCGGGGCTCGGCACCCAGCAATTGTCAAAAGACAAGAACTCCTCCTGGGGGATCAGCTATAATTATGTCAATCCCGGGCTCTATTTCAAGGCGGTCAAGCAGGTACCCGACTACTTCGGCATGCCGCAGTATAACAATGCAGACGCCAATTTCAGGATCAAGACAAAGCGAGGTGGCATGATCAAGTACTACACCACTTTTGCTTATAACAACCTGGGTCTCCGTCGCCAGGACTGGGACAGTCTCAATATGAAAGACGCCTTCTCCCTCACGAACCACAACTGGTATAACAACCTGAGCTATCGGGAATACCTCAACAATGGCTGGAAAATGGACCTGGGAGTCAGCTACAGCACCAACCTGGATAATATCGGGCAACAGGTGCAAGATGCGTTCAACCAACCGAAATCGTTTTCCGACTCCGTATTCTGGATGAACTATAAGGAGTTTGGCGTAAACCAACGGCAGGACCTCTCACAGGGGAAAGCCGTATTCGATAAAAAGCTGGGCGGGATCAGCTCCATTCGCTTCGGCTCCGAATATTGGTATGCTTATAATCGTCAGCAGTACAGGACCAATGAATATAATATAGATACCCTTTACAAAT
>PLXD01000144.1 GCA_003151295.1 Chitinophagaceae bacterium
CCCAGCGAAATGACGATCACCAGTGAGCCCAGGGTATCGCCGATGCCCTTTTCGATAGACCTCACTACATTATTTAACGGTATACCCAACCATAGACCCGCCAGTATGGAGACCAATAAAAGGGCCAGGAAAGCATTCAGTTTGGCCCAGGTGATCAAAAGAACCAATATCAGTATGCAGAGGACGACGATAAGTAGGATCATATTGGGAAATCTATAAGTCTTTGTATGTCCGAATGTAAGGAATAATCTCTATTGTTCTTCCTGTAGCTTATTGTTCTTCCTGCGGCTTGTCCCTGACTACGATAAGATCCCCCAGAGCGACGGTGATCAGGACCAGTCCAACCTGGACCACGGCCTTTTTACCCCTCAGTTCCCTGACCGTCCCTACCTGGTGATTTGTCTTCATCATAACCTTGTCGCCGGTCTGCACTTCACCTCCACCGCCAACCTCCTCATATTTCGAATCGAATTTCCTTTTTACTTTTTCATTGACCTGTTTTTCCTTTTGTTTGAACAGGAGGGCATGCATCTGTTTGATCACTTCATTCTTATCCTCCGCCTTCCGCCAGTCGAAAAGGATCTGTTTCAGCTTTCTTTCCATTTCCTTCAGGTAAACGATCCGTTCTTCCGTGACCCGGTTCTGCTGTTTCAGCAGTTCTACCTGCTGGGTATGCTTTTCGCGGTGGATCACCGTTTCCATCTCTTTTTTCAGCTTTTCATTTTCACGGACCATTTTCTGCAACTCTTTTTCCCGCTGCTCCAGGCTACGCAGATCCTGTTCGGTCCGGTTCAGTAATTTATCCAACCGGAAATGACCTTCGTCCACAAGGCTCCTGGCACGGTTGATCAGCCGGGGTTCAAGGCCGATCCTTTCTGCGATGGAGAAAGTATAAGAGCTGCCGGGTTTGCCGATGATCAGCTTATATAAGGGTTGGAGATTGGCTTCATCGAAGGCCATAGCGCCATTGATGATACCCGGCGTCTTGCCCGCCATCACCTTCAGGTTCAAATAATGGGTAGTCACGATGCCGAAAGAATGCTTCTTTACCAGCTCTTCGAGGATCACTTCCGCAAAAGCCCCCCCGAGATTGGGGTCACTACCGCTACCCAGTTCATCGATAAAGAACAGGGTCCTTCCATTGGCATTCTCCATGAAATATTTCATGTTCTTCAGATGAGAGCTATAGGTACTCAATTCGAACTCCAGGCTTTGCGTATCGCCGATATGGATCATAATCTGCTTGAAGATCCCCAGTTCCGAATCGGGGTGGACGGGGATCAGCAGACCGCTCTGAACCATGAGCTGCAATAGCCCCGCAGTTTTGAGCGAGACCGTCTTTCCGCCGGCATTGGGCCCCGATATGACCAGCAGGCGGTTCTTTTCGTCGAGTGAGATATTGGTGGGTATGGTAGGCTTTTTATTCTTCCGGTTGTACAGGTACAGAAGAGGATGATAGGCCTGGACCAGGTGAAGATGCGCCTTATCATGCAAGATGGGGAAATTTCCGTTGACCTCGATGGCGAGCCGGGCTTTGGCACGGATAAAATCATATTCTCCGAGCACATCATGCCAGGCTTTGAGCAAAGGGGCATGAACGGACAATTTGCCTGTCAGCTCCCGCAGAATGCGGTATACTTCCCTTTTTTCCGCATGCTCCAGGGAGAAGACGTCGTTATTGAGCTCTATCGTCTCCTCCGGTTCGACAAAGGAGGTCCTGCGTGTATCGCTTTCGCCATGCAGGATTCCCTTGACCTGGCGCTTATGTTCGGCGAAGATCGCCACCACCCTTCTGCCGTTCAGGAAAGCCTCCTCGATATCGGCAACATAACCGGATTTGCCCAATTTAGAAAGGATCTTCTCGAATACCCGGCGCAATTCATTTCTTTTACGGTAAAGGCTCATCCGGATGGTGGCCAGCTCTTCCGAGGCATTATCCCTTACGACGCCGGATTCATCCAATATTTCATCGATCAGGCCGACGATCGCCTTCTCGTAATAGGTATGTTCGATCACTTTTGCGAGAGCCGGGTAGACGATCCTCCGGNNCATGCTTCCGGCCAGTTTACCCAACTGGACGAATTGATCTTCCGTGAGTACGGCCCCGGGAATAGCCAGCAGCTTCAATTCCCGTGACAGGTTCAGCGAATTGTCGTCGGGAAAATATTGCGCGTTCTGCAGCAGGGATTTGAATTCATGACTTTGCCTCAATTCCAGCTCGATATATTCGAGGCGGGTATGGATGCGAAGGTCCTGCGCCTTCGATCGGGCGTATTCCGTATTGCAATGTTCTGTCAGTAATGTTTTTATTTTATCGAACTCCAGTTGTAAAAGGGCCGATTCGGGGAAAATTTTCATACACCTTATCCGCCTGCCGGCGAAGCTGTTTAGTNNAAAAGGCGACATTTTGTCCTTATTCCGCCAGAATTGACTGGCCTGCATACCTGGCTGTCTTTTTGTTCGAAATACATACCGTCGATCATTGGCAAGCTTTACAGACTGTTAATGAACCATTAAAACCATTTAATTGTCAGGTAGTTTACAAAGGGCCCCTGTGGCCGTAGATATTTTCGCATAGATAATTATTCATCAAATAAACAAATGAAAGCCATGAGTTTCCTGTCAATTGTAACTTCGCTGACATTTCTATCAGGTTCCTGTATGCAAACAAATAAACAACATATCATGAATGAACCGTTCATTCCGGAAGGCAAGAAAACAGACACGGCTACTTTCGCGACAGGCTGTTATTGGTGCACGGAAGCCGTTTTCCAGGAGTTAAAAGGCGTCCTTAAAACTGTTTCCGGTTTTTCGGGGGGTAAACTCGCAA
>PLXD01000347.1 GCA_003151295.1 Chitinophagaceae bacterium
ATTCAAGGGTTCTTTTGGAAAGAGCAGGCCGGCTAATCCCGCAAAAAAAGCGGCTCCTAAAAAAGATGCGGTTCCTAAAAAAGAAGAAGCTCCTAAAAAAGACGCGAAGTAGTCAGTTGTGGGTCATGAGTGATGAGTGGTGAGTGGACCACTCACCACTCGCGATTAAAGCTGCTCACAACTGACAAATAATGTTTCCCGACGCTGATGCACTCAGGGCGCCAGCCGTCCGATCGTCCAGCGTCCGTCCGGCTCAATTGAGTACAGGATCCTATCATGAAGACGATTAGGTCTTCCCTGCCAGAATTCTATTGCAAGGGGTTTGACACGATATCCTCCCCAATACGGGGGCCTAACGATCTCATTTCCCCGGAATTGTTCCTGCATATCCTTTTCATGTTGTTCCAACCAATCACGGTTCTTTATGGGTTCACTTTGGGGGGAGGCCCATGCTCCTATCCTGCTACCTGCAGGCCTGCTATTAAAATAAGCATCGCTTTCCTGCGTATCGACTTTTTCCACGAGGCCCTTTATCTTTACCTGCCGTTCCAGCTCTTTCCAGAAAAAGACCAGGCACGCGCGCGGATTTTCGAGCAGTTGTCGTCCTTTGGAACTGTTGTAGTTTGTAAAAAAAGTAAATCCCTTTTTGTCCAATCCTTTCAGCAGGACGATCCTGGCGTCGGGTTCCCCCCCGGCTGAGGCCGTAGAAAGGGTCATGGCATTCACTTCATCGATTTCGGATTGCAAGGCTTCATCCCACCATTTTTCGAATTGACCAAAGGGGTCGGAGAGGATGTCTTTTTCTGAGAGTGATTGTTGTTTATAATCCTTACGGATCGCTGCTATTGAAGTCATCTTGTTTACATTCAGACCCGAAATTACCAAAAAGAAACGGACCTGATTGTTGTCTTATTTTCCCTGGGTAGCTTTTGCCAGCAAGGTTTCCATCTCACTGATGCGGCGTAGCTGGCCTTCGAGTTTCTTATTATGTTCAGAAACCTGTTGCAGGTCATTATTGAGCTCTTCCAGGAAGGCCGCTCTTTTCTGGAATTGCTGGCGTTGGAAATTGGCTTCTCTCAATTTATCTTCGGTATCTGCGAGGATTCGGCTCAGGCGTTGGTTCTCCTCCCGGAGGGAGATCTGCCGCAGCTTCATCTCATCGAACTCCTTGGTGAGTTTAAAATATGAGTCCTGTAATTCCTCGTATTCTGCGCTCTTTTTATGAGGCTGGCCCAGGTAGCCATCCAGCTTTTGCAGCTTACCCTGCAATACATTATATTCTTCATACGCCTTATCCAGGCGTGAAGTTATTTCCTCGGCGAGTTTCTGTTGCTGGCGTGCCTGCTTGATCTCATTTTCCATATCCGCCAATGTGCGGTTCGATTCTTTGAGCTGTTCGTTCAACTGCTCATTTGTTTTCTGCAAGGCCTGGTTTTTCTGTTCGGACTCCTGCAGGGAAGCTATCTGTTCGAGAAGGCGATGAATATTGTTATTATGTTCATGCAGGTTCTCCTGTGCCGATTTCAGTTGCATCAGGTAATCTGCGGCAGGCTCCACAACAGCTGCGGCCTGGGCCGGATCCGCTACCGGTGTCTTTCCGGTCACGGGGAGATGGTATTCGACCTCGTCCAATTCTTTGCGCACCTCTTCCAGCTCGATAGTCAGGATCTGTTCATTTTCCTCGATCTGGGCCAATCTTTCACGGAGTTGCTGTTGCAACCTCTCCTGCATATCCATATCATTATAATACTTCAGCTTCCAGTTATCATTTTCACTGATACCTTCGGCTTCGGAAGAGACTTCCATCTTCAGGGATTTCCTTGATTTCCAGAAAAAATGCATTGTGAAACCAAGCACGATCGCTGCTACTCCGTAGACGATGATTTCGGGGAGTCCGAGGGTTAGTTGAAAGGCCAATATTAGTAGTAAGGTGTTCATAATGGTTCGGAATAAATTTACCAAACTTAGTATATGGTCTCCCGGATTGGAAAATCATAAACGGCTTTCAGGGGATATGAACAGAGCGTACTTATAAAAAAACCACCGACAATGGTGGTTTTTCAGAACGGAAAAATACTATGCTTCTTGCAGAAATGCAAGTTATTAAGAGAGTTTTTTTTAAACCTATTATATATCAATCACTTACTAATGTTCCGACGTTTTCACCAACCACGACTTTCAGCAAATTTCCAGGTTTGTTCATATCAAAAACGATGATAGGCAGTTGATTCTCCATGCATAAGGTGAATGCCGTCATATCCATGACACGGAGATTTTTCGATATGCATTCCTGAAAGGTAATGGTCTCAAATTTTTTTGCGTGGGGGTCTTTTTCGGGGTCTGCCGTATAGATGCCATCCACCCGTGTGCCCTTCAATATGACTTCTGCACTGATCTCGATGGCCCGTAAAGATCCTGCCGTATCTGTTGTAAAATAGGGATTTCCCGTCCCGGCTCCGAAAATTACGACCCTTCCTTTTTCGACATGGCGGATGGCCCTTCGCCGGATATAGGGTTCGGCGATCTGTTCCA
>PLXD01000005.1 GCA_003151295.1 Chitinophagaceae bacterium
TGCGAGCATACCTTACCTCCTCGGCATAATTGTTATAATTTCAATAATCATAGGTAAATATTTCAATAGCCCCAAAATTTATTTGTTGACTATCATCTTGGTATCCATTTTTTATCAAAGAGATACGAATAGGAAAAATCATAAGACTGATAATTTTGAAGAAACCTTGATAAATTTATCGAAGTTTGTTATTGTTGCCGGAATCTTGGGATATATTGTCGTCAGGATTGTGGGGCTTTTTCTTCCGGGGTTCGATTAAACATTGGGAGCATAGCTAAGTTAATCTTATTATGAAAGTGCGTTATTTTTTGTCTTCGGCTCCCTCTGTTAACTTACCAGCTCGGTGTTTAATTATCATACTGATATGTACTTTACTGTCTTCGTGCACCTTTCTTCAAATCTCTTTGATGAAAATCGGTAATCGCGATTATTTCCAGAAATATGTCCCTTTCCAGGGCGTCCATCGCATCGCCGTCTTTCTGCAGCACTGGCCGGTTTATTCGCAAAAGCCTGGCCGAAACAACTTAGGCGAAGATTTCATCAAAACCCAAACGATCTTTTGGGGACCATGGGAACCTGCAGCGCAAATAAATCCCCGGGCGATGGATATCCAGGATATCGGTAATTTCCTGATGGGGGAAATACTGGTCGGAATTTTGAAAAGTAAAGGTTATCAGGTCGTTCTGGTAGACCTGCCCTTTGCGGGCGAATCGGTAACCGTCGAAATGCTCATGGCCCAATATCAGGCCATTAACCCTCCCGTCGATGCGTTCTTATTCTGCTATTATGCTCCCACCCTGTTTGTTTCCCATGACCAAGAGGCCCCTAAAGATCATGCGACGAGATCTTATAGCCTCCGGGAGATTGTGTCGAGATTATCCCCCGGGACTGACTCAGTCATTTGGGTTGGGGACCGCGGTCAGAATTCCCCGGCTAATTCAATCAGCCATGCCTTTATTTACTGGTCCATGACCATTTTTAAGGCCTCGAGCCGGCGGACGCTCATGGCCGAGGCTGATTCCCAAGTCGGCGGGCAGGTCATCCCCTGGATTCCCCGGTGCCCACCTGAGCTCACTGATAAGGATTATTGGGCCAATCCCAGGATTATCCAAAACCTGAAGGTCGATAATTTAAAGTGTCGCCTACGTCATCAAATTCCCTATGCTTTTTAAAAAGTCACCTGCTGGAACCGGGAACCGGAAAAAACCTTGCAGAAATTCTCATGGTTATCATATTATGCGTGAACTCTTCTCTTAACCTCTGATTATAACGGGAATGCCGGATGTCATTTAAACAATTTGTGTGCATAGTATTAGTGGTTCAGCTTATATTGCCCGCCACCCAGGTCTGGGGTCAAGCCCAAAGACTCGAGGATCAGGCGCAGTTCTATTTACAGAATATTGGACCAGGACAGGCACCTTCCACTCAGCCAGCACCATTGCCTTCTACTCAGACTCCAATCAGGTCAGACTTGCCACGGCAAGTTCCAAGCCCCGCTCAACCAGCCCAGATTTTAACCACTGCTCCCCGTCAACCTGAGGAAATTTCAGAGGTGGAGAGAAGGGCCTGGGCGCATCGCATGTTTCTGAAACAATTTGGATACAGTTTCTTTTATCAAGCGCCAGCTTCTTTTTTGCCGGTGCAGGCTTTACCCGTCGGACCTGATTATATTATCGGACCCGGAGATGCCATCAAAATCATTGTCTGGGGAAGCGTGCAAGGCGAATTTAACCTTGCCGTAAACCGGAACGGTCAGATTGATATCCCTAAAATAGGGGTGGTACAGGTGAGCGGCCTCACCTATCGGCAATTGCGAGAGGTGATGGACCGGGAGTTTGCCCGCCAATATAACAATTTTCAAATGAATGTAACCCTGGATAACTTGCGTACTATCCAGATTTACGTGGTTGGACAGGCAAGATTCCCAGGTAGCTTTTCGGTATCTTCACTCTCCACCTTGGTCAATGCCCTGTTTGCTTCCGGCGGACCCAGTAAATCCGGGTCCATGCGCAATATTCAGGTGCGCCGTGGCGGCAAAGTGGTCGTTACCTTTGACATGTATGACTTCCTCCTCCGGGGTGATAAGAGCAAGGATATCCGGTTACAGCCTGAAGACGTCATCTTCATCCCTCCCATCGGTCCGGTGGCCGCTATCGGCACTCCCAAATCCATGCAAGAAGTGGGAGAGGCGCTGAGGACCATAGCGCGGGTGCAATTACAAAAAAAAGCAGAAGAACCCCCTACGGCAACATCGGCTCCTTCCACTGTAAATTCAGCGGGGTCCTGGCAATTTAACGCAGATCTTAAAATTATTACCCCTTTCAAGCAGGAGTCCAAACCCGGGGAAATAAGACCTGGCCCTAAGAGTTGGATGGAACTGCAGACAGACCAAAACGAGACTGAGTTTGAAAGGGGTTTTGGCATAAGTTTGCCAGAAGCGGTAAACAAGCTGGCCATGAGCAAGGGGTTAGATTTCGGCGGACCGGTCAAGGTGCCGGGGATCTATGAACTGAAAAACGATAAAAGTCTAGGCGATCTCTTGCGCCTTGCCGGAGGGTTGGGCGATATCGCCTTCAAAGGCCGGGTGCAGGTGCTCCGGGTGCAGGGCCAGCAGGCCATGATTCTGTTTGATGAGGATTTAGGCAAGGTCGAATTCCGGCGACAAGACTTTCGCATCGTAGACGGCGATTTTGTGGAAATCTTTGCCGTTCCCAGCCTGGTGGAGAAAAAGGTGGCTATTGCCGGGGCCGTCAAGAACCCGGGGGAATTTGGATTCCGGGACAATATGCGGGNNAAGTGAGGCCGAAATTACCCGGGTGAGCATCACTCCCCAGGGGCCCGAAACAACGCGCCTTTATATCAGGCTTTTTGCCGCGTTGAATAATATGCCCCGGGACAATGTAGTTCTCAAGTCCAACGATTATCTTTTTATCCGACCCGTACCTAATTGGGATATCTACAAAACCGTGCAGATTGCCGGAGAAGTCAAGTTCCCCGGAGCCTATGCCATTAAGAAAGGTGAACCCCTCAGTTCGGTTTTGGCCCGGGCAGGAGGGTTCACTGATAGGGCTTATTTATTGGCAGGGGTGCTCACACGGCAATCCACTAAGATATTACAGAAGCAACAGTTGACCGCGGCTATCGACCGATTGGAGGCCCAGGTATTGGCTTCAAGTGCGATAAAAGCACAAAGTTCCTTAGACCC
>PLXD01000541.1 GCA_003151295.1 Chitinophagaceae bacterium
ATTCACGGACAGGTCTCACGCACCATGCAGGAAGTGCATAGACCTTTACTTACCGTGGATGAAAGTATGCGTATGCCCGGCTCTAAAAAAGACAGCAATGGTATGATACAGACGCCGGGGCATATGGTTATTTATTGTGCCGGATTTCCGGCTATCTATGGTGAGCAGCCGCTTTATTTTCAAGACCCTGAGTTCTTGAAGCGCTCAAAAATTCCTGCTCCCAAAATGACAGATAAGCTTATTGTGGCATGAGAAAGTCGCTAAAAATAGCCCTGACAACCGGCGGCTGTTTTACTGCGCTGGTCGTCGCAGCTATCCTTGCCGGAGTCAGGATCAATACCACTGCCAGCTACCCGCTTGGCGTTTATCTCATGACGAACGCCCCTATCGAAAAAGGCTCGCTGGTTATTTTCTGCCCCGCCAATAATGCTGCTTTTCACCTAGCGCGTGAACGCGGGTACATAGGCGCGGGATTTTGTCCGGACGGCTACGGCTATATGATAAAGAAAATTCTGGCTGCTAAAAGTGACAGGGTGGAAATCTCCGCCGTTGGCGTTTCGGTCAATGGAAAGTTATTATCGAACAGCAAACCGATGGATAATGATTCAGAAGGAAAGGCATTGCCCCATATCGAGGTAAATATTGACGCATTGGATGAGCATACTGTCCTGCTTATGTCCGATTATAACCCCAAATCGTTCGATGCCCGGTATTTTGGTCTGGTGGATAAATCAAACATTATCAGCGCTATTCGTCCGGTATGGACGTGGTGATAATAATGACGTGAGCTGCAAACAGCAGTTGTTTCTCTATCATTATATTTATATACATAAGAAAAACTCAATTAATCCAATTGACTAACAACAGTATTTGGCACATTCTGCTCTCAGTATTTCCGTCGCGGATGCTGGAGTGGAAGCGCTATGCCGATAGATTTAAGCCTCGTTAAAACCATTATCGTAGTAATGATGGAAAATCGCTCTTTTGATAATCTTTTAGGTTATCTAAGCATGGCTCCATACAGTAACCGGGGCAAAGTAGACGGCATCCAAAACGATGATGCCTGGAAAGACCAGTATGCCAACGTTTACCAAGGAATAAAATACCGTCCATTTCCACTGGATGATCCCTATCACGCTATGGATGGCGATCCGCCGCATGAGCGCGATCCAATCGCTCTTCAAATGGGAGCTGCTGTGAATGGTAAGTTTCCCCTGAATGGTTTTGTGGCTAATTATGCGCAGGCGACAGAGCATCCCACCATAACGCAGGATCATCTTCCTCCCGTCATGGGGTATTTCTCGGCAGACCAAGCGCCAGTAACAGACTTCTTTGCTAGGAATTTTGCAATTTGTGACAATTGGTTCGCGTCACTCCCCGCAGGAACACAGCCGAACCGTTTGATGGCAATGAGCGGGGAATCCAATATTGATATTAACCATGTCCCAATTCCCTCACAAAAACTGGTATATGACTGGCTGGATGAGAGGCAAATCCCTTGGAGGGTTTATCATGAGGGTATGCCTTTTTTTGCACTTATGCCTCATTGGATTCCCGATATACTGTTTGATAAGAATTTCAGAGACCTTGATCAACTTTCCAGGGATATTGAAAATATTGATAGCGCCAGTGAGGAACCATTTCCTCAGGTCATCTTCATTGAACCCACCTATACAGATGCAACGCATATAGGACCAAGTAGTGACGATCATGCTCCTTCGGCTATTAAGGGCGGGCAAGAGTTTCTATCAACCGTTTATCGGAAGATTGCTATCGAAGACCCGGAGTTTTGGAAGGGAGTGGTGATGATTGTTACCTATGATGAACATGGGGGATTTTTCGATCATGTTTCCCCTCCCGCAATCCAAACAACGGCACCACCCGGAATAACTTATCGGAATTTTGAAACTTTAGGAGTGCGCGTACCTGCATTTGTCATTTCACCTTTTGTGGAAAAGCAATATGTCCATAAGGGGCTTCTGGATCATACATCGATATTAAAGTTTATCGCCCAGAAATTCGATAAAAGGGGCAGCTATTCCGATTCCGTGGATAAAAGGGCAGTAGGTAGTGTTTTAGATGTTCTTACGGGATCAAACCCACAACAGGAAGCCCCGGCAATGCTTTCGCTTGATCCATACCTGCAAAAAGAGAAGACACCCAATGTGGGCTACACTCCCACCTCAAACCCTGATACCGTTATTCAGAAGGGTTTTCAGGATGCCTTGCACACGGTTAAAAACACCAATAATCCAAAAGGAAAATTTGCTGATTTGTTAGCGGTTTTTCCTACCCAGCCCCATGTAATATGATGACTACCAAAAACCGCTTCTACTTTTTAGTTTTGCTATTTGTCCTTGCCCCAGCATCGGGAAATTGCGGCTTACTGATTGGCTCTCATAACGATACTACAAGTTATACTCCATTTATGGAGGCAGCATCAAATTGTGATTTAGGCACTGTTCGCAGTGAACTTGAGAAAGATTCCACTCAAATAAATGCCAAAGATACAGACATGGATAATGAAACTGCCCTCCATGAGGCCGTGAACCGGGATTGTACAGAGGTAACGCAATATCTTTTGGACAATGGGGCAGATGCGAGTGCCGTTAAAACCGATGGCATAACCCCTCTGCATTTGGCCGCCCGCAACGGCAATATCGAGATCATCAGGTCACTCATTAAAGCGAAAGCGAAAATCAATGCACTGGATGCAAATGGGTGGACACCCCTAGACCGTGCAGAGAAGCGTGGGCATCAGGACGCGGTAGAAGTCCTGAAACAACTGGGAGGGCGTGAAGGTGCGTCAGAACCATAGCGGGTTAGGCTATAGTGTAAAGTTCACTTATTGCTGGCAATCCGGGTATTGAAATGCTGCGTGAGCCACGCTGCCCAGCGACGGGCAGCTGTTTTCAGTTTGGCGCGGTAGATGCTGTTATATTCCGGTGTATAGGAATGGTAATTTGCTGCTTTTGTCCATAAATCGCCTTTATCATGGAGGATATGATTGCGGAGCCGCCATGTCGCCAGTTCGTAAGGATAGCAACCGGCAGCGGCTACATCTTTATCGGTGATTCCATACACCGATAAATCCGCCAGATAATTCGTATTAAACTGCATCGTGCCTATATCCTTTGAGCCATTATCATTGATGCGATATTGCCCCGGCCTGCCATTTTCCAATTCAGCTACGGCCAGCACGATATTGGCGGGTACGTCATATTTGACGGCGGCGGTCACAGAACAAACGACTCGTTCCTGAATCAATGGC
>PLXD01000433.1 GCA_003151295.1 Chitinophagaceae bacterium
ACGGCATCCAACGCCATTTTCGGTGTTTCGATATCGGGCTGGCCGATATTCAGATGGTAGACTTTAACACCTCTTTTCTTGGCGGCCTCAGCATAAGGAACCAGTTTCCTGATCGGGGAAGCTGGCATCTGCCGTCCGCGCTGGCTGATCGTTAACATATAGCAAAAATAAGCAGCATCTATTATATAAGGCTCAATGGGAGGGAGTAATCGCCAAAATAAGGGTAAAGGCCCTGTTTTGCCGGCTTTCCTTCAATAAATACCACGGGCCTTTGATGATTTTATCTTATAAACGTTGTTCATTTGGATTATTTCTACCCGAATCGGCTTAGCTCCTGACCAAACGCATGCAGGAGAGTACAAAATTGAAACAGGCGATACAAAATCATAAAGGGCCCTGCTTGATAGCAGGACCCTTTATGATTTAATTATATTAAACGGCTCGTTTAGCTATCCTTAGCTGCCCGTTTTCACCGTTTTCGGATTTGCTTTTTCCGCTTCGTATTTTGCGTAAGCATCGGCGCTCAATACTTCACCGACTATTTTCAATTGGAGGGGCTGATCGATGCCTGCCACCTTTACGGTAATGCTCTTATTGAAGGGTCCGGGAGCGGCTGCGTTGAAACCGGCTGTGATCTTATCGTCCTTTCCCTTGGCAATAGCGCCCTCCGGTTTGATCGGAGTCGTGCAGCCGCAGGAAGGAGTAGCGGATTCGATAACGACGGGAACATCGCTGATATTGGTGAAAGGGAAGTCGTAGGTGACGGGGGAACCTTGTTTGATCTTGCCGAAATCATGGACCAGATCCTTAAACTTCACCGCATCTTCCGCTTTTTTCTGCTGGGCAAAAAGAGAAGCCGACAACACCAGGGCACTCGCGAATAAAAATAGTTTCTTCATGTTTATTGATTTGATGGTTTTGAATTCTTGTATTTTATCGGATTGACAATTATTGAATTTTTATGATATTAGTTATTTTGTCAGTTCACTTGTTTTAACAATTGTACAGAAGGGTTTTCGGGGGCCGAACCGGCCGGGACCTTATAGACTTCACCGGAAATAGTGACTGTCCGGGTGTGTTTATTGTTATAAGAGATCGTGACGGTCTTTGTGAAAGGGCCTTCTGCATAGGCATTATATCCCACCTTGATCGCGGCGGTAGTGCCGGGGGCGATGGGTTCCTTGCTCCATTCGGGAGTAGTGCAGCCGCAGGATGCCTGTACATTCTCCAATCTCAGGTCAACGGGACCCGTGTTTACGATGTCGAAATTGTGTACGGCAGGGCGCCCCTGGGGTATCTTTCCGAAATTGAAGGAATTTTCCTTTACCTCCAGAACATCCATGCCGGTCGTCTGGACGGTGGTGGCTTTGCCCGCTTGCGCTTCGCAACTGGCGGCGCCGGCAAGAAAAACGGTGATAAAAAGGATGATGGCTATTGATGTTTTTTTCATAGTTTGGCCATTGAAAACCTTGATAAAATTACGTACTAAACGCCAGTTTTGCCAATAAATTATCGCTGTATTTTATTTTTTTAACAATCGGGGCAGAGGCGGTGCGGGTTGTACAGATAATGTTAATTTTGCTATATGGAAAATCTCTCTCCTAACGAAGTCATTAACGAGGAAAAATTATCCTTCGATAAGTTCCGGGAAGAAGTATTACAGGACTATGGGGTTGCCTGTGAAAGCCGGGAAGCCAGCCTGCTTGGAAGAAAAGAGGTATTGACGGGGAAGGCGAAATTCGGTATTTTCGGTGATGGCAAGGAAGTGCCGCAGGTAGCCATGGCGAAATTTTTCAAGCCGGGTGATTTCTATGCGGGTTATTACCGGGACCAGACTTTCGCCTTTGCAACCGGAGCCGCAAGTATAGAAGAGTTTTTTTCCCAATTATACGCGGATCCGGATAGTCTTAATGATCCGCACAGTTCCGGCCGGCAGATGAATTCTCATTTTGCGAGCTCTTTCGTGGACGGAGACGGGGAATTCCTGGACCTGGTCAACCGGAAGAACCTGACACAGGGCCTTGCGCCTACAGCCGCCCAGATGCCAAAGGTTTTGGGGCTGGCCTACGCTTCCAAGGCATTCCGGGAAGTGGGCGTGCTGAAGCAATTCACCAACCTGTCCAATAACGGGAATGAGGTCTGTTTCTGTACGATCGGGGATGCCTCTACCAGCGAGGGTCATTTCTGGGAAACACTGAACGCCGCAGGGGTGTTACAGGTACCCCTGGCAATCTTCGTTTGGGATGACGGCTATGGTATTTCCGTACCCCGGCAATATCAGACCACCAAGGGATCCATTTCCGAAGTGATAAAGGGCTTCCAGAAAAAGGAGGGTACTAACGGGATCGATATCTACCGGGTGAAAGCCTGGGACTATGCAGGTATGTGCGAAGTGTTCGAAACCGGTATCCAGAAGATCCGTCAGACACATATCCCGGCGCTATTCCATGTGGAAGAAGTGACGCAGCCTCAGGGACATTCCACTTCGGGTAGTCATGAACGGTATAAGTCGCCCGAACGCCTCGAGTGGGAGCGTGAATGGGATGGAATCAAAAAGATGAAGCAATGGATCGTCGAGAACGCACTAGCCTCCGAAGACGAGTTGGATGCTATCGAAACGGCCGCCAAAGAGTTGAACAGGAATAGCAGGAACCGGGCCTGGGAAAAATACCAGGCTCCCATTAAGATGCAGGTTGCGCGGTCGGTGGAGCTGATATGGGGGATGGCCGGCGTCCTGGCCGGCGAGTCTGGGCGTCTGCAGGAGTTGGCAAAGGACCTGGCGAACGAACGCGAGCCTGGCCGCAGGGAGGTCATGCGGACGCTTCACCAGGCCCTGGTCCTCGCGGGGGACAATAGCGCTGCGGGACCGGTAAAGGAATACTATGATGAATTGCAAGCCCAGAACAAAGTTCTCTATAATACCCATTTATATCATGAAGGGGCAAAGAGCCCGTTGCGGGTTGCAGAGGTGAAGCCGGTCTACGAGGAGGACGCTCCCCTGATCAATGGCTATGAAGTATTAAATAAATATTTCGATGAATTATTCCTGCACAATCC
>PLXD01000267.1 GCA_003151295.1 Chitinophagaceae bacterium
CAGTCGGGAAGACAGGATTCGAACCTGCGACCCCCTGGTCCCAAACCAGGTGCGCTACCGGCCTGCGCTACTTCCCGATCCCGGTAATGCTTCTAATCAAAAACACGCCGTAATAAGGTCTATTCCGGCTGCTTCTTTTCAGGAGCGCCGGCAAATGTAAGGAATTTTTTACAGGTTCCACCAATAATTGAACTTTAACACAATTCCGCGGTTCTTCGCCGAGAAAGGTGTCGTCACATAGTTGTCCGTATACACGAGAAAAAGATCGGAGGCAGGCTTATAACGCCATTGCAGACGTGAATTGATATTCATGTTGTTGATCTGCTGATTGTATTGAATGTAGGTCGTAAAAAACAAGGCATTGGTCATGGTAATATCGATCCGGGGACCGATCAGCCAGAAAGTCGTATTCCCCCAGGGCCGGGGAAGGGCCAGGTTCGTATACGTAGTGCTCCAGGCAATGCTAACATAAGGCTGCACCCGGAAACCCACATCGTTGACGATCGTCAGCTTATGGCCATTGTCATAATAGCCCCCAACCCTCAATGAGAAATCATACGTGAAGATACTCTGGGGCTTTGACACGAAATCGGCCCCGATGGTATTATACAGATGCCGGCTGCCCGTTGCCAAAGAATCGATCCCCGTATTGGTGGGATCGAAAGGCGCCAGTAATCGCACATAGTCATTCATCAGCACGACATCCAGCGTGGCCTTATTGCGGAACGTGGCCAGATAGGTCAGCACCGTCTCATTATCCGTGATATTGAAAGACTCGTTGTAGTATAAGGTCGAATTGAACTGCGGCCCATGACTGAGGACAGGACCCGACCCCGGCAGGAACAAATACGAGACCGCAGGATTGACCTTGAAATACCCTTGTCTGGGCACATACCCCACTTCGGCATTGTAATTACTCCCCGTATACTCATACTCGCCCCCGATGATCCAATGCCGATCGGTATACTGCAGGTTGCCAGCCTGTACATAGTCATCGCCCCGCTTGCCAGGGCTGAAAGATTTCAGGAACAACTCCTTACCCGTCCAGGCATTATTGGAAGAGGCCAGGTTGAACTCCACGCCCATATTCCGGTTGTACTGCGTATATACGGGCTGCGTCGTATCCTTGCCAGGCTGGTAATGCAGGGATTGCTTGTTGATAAAAATGAATCCGATATTCGACCGGGCGAAGATCTTTCGCTGCAGCGCGATCACCGAGAAATTTTGAACAGGCAGCGCAATAGAGTCCACCCTACCCGTCTGCACATCCATCACCCCGATCCGCCAGTTCTGATCCAACTTGCCGCTGAGACGGGCGCCGAACTCGATAGGCACTCCCAGCCCTATACGACGCGAAAAGAATGGACGGATCGAAGGATAGCTGAAATTGGTGAAATGGTCCCCATTCTCCAGGAAGAACTGCCGCCGCTCCGGGTAGAACAGCTCATATCGGCTCAGGTCGATTACCTGTTTATCTACATCCACCTGCGAAAAATCCGGGTTGACAGTCAGGTCCAGGTTGAGGGAAGAAGTCACCGCGATCTTCGCATCCCCGCCTGCCTCCGTCTTGTAAACGACACGCTGCCCATTGGTATAATCCTTTGCCGCACTGCCCAACACATAGGGAATGATGGAAACATTGGGCCCTGGCGGCGGTGGCGGCGCATCCCATACCAACACCCCCGTATAAGCCAGCGAAGCAGTAGGAAACTGCCTGGGTACCGGCGCCCAGGCCGACTTCTCCGTCGTTTTCAGATCGTTCCGGCTGAAATTGATACCCCAGCGCGTCAGCCCCTTTTTATACCGCAATGTACTGAAGGGGATCGCCAGCTCCAGCACCCACCGGTCTTTATAGTTCCTGACGATCGATCGCCATTTGTTATCCCAACTGAGATCGACTTTCCCACCCTCGTACATCAGCCCATCCCACTGCCCACCCGCCGCATTGGCGCCGAAAGTGAACCCGCTCGTCTGGTCCTCGAAAGGGTCCATGAAAAAAATAAAATTGTCGTTCTTCTGGAAACTCCAATCCCGATGCATGGACTCGACCATATAAGGCCCCTGCATCGCCTCAAAACATTCCGCCGCCAGGTAGAGCGCATGGTCGTCGTAGGTCATCCGAACGATCGTCTTTACCCGCGCATAGCTGGTATCCATGGGAAGGACCATATAAAAAGGACCTGTCTTTTGCGCCGCCTGCCAGGCCGGCTCGTCGAGGTTGCCGTCAATATGGACCGGATTAACGGTCTTCTGTATGCGCAACTCAAAACCGGCATTCTTTTTCTGAGCAGATAGAGAAACCCCATGCAGAACAGCAAACAGGAATAGCAGAACAAATCTGAAAGCAGCAGCGGGCTTTGGGTTCATCGGGAAAAAATACGCTATTTTTATCCTATTCTGCTTATTTTTGGACCCCATGAACAAACAAATCGAGATCCTCCGCAACACCCGCAAACACCTGCTGAGCTTTATCAACGACTTGTCGACAGAAGAATTGAACGAGATCCCGCAAGGATTCAACAACAATATCATCTGGAACCTGGCCCACCTCACCGCCACCCAATAGAACTCTTGCTATTTACGCGCAGGCCTGGGCCTTCAGGTCGACGAGAAATACTTTCACCTCTACAAACCGGACACCAAACCCGCTGCATATATTGATGCTGTAGAAGTTGAAACGATCAAGCAACTGTTTCTCTCCCTCATAGACAGGCTGGAAACAGATTATAATAACAACGCATTCGCTAACTATACGCCCTGGACAAACCGCTATGGCTTCGAAATCTCCAACATCGACGAGATGCTGGGATTTCTGCCCTTCCACGAAGGCCTCCACCTGGGCTATATCATGGCGCTGAAACGCGCCCTAAGGCACCAAAAGAACCATTGAGAACTCCACCGGTCGCCTGCCCATTACCATACACCCGGTGTATCGATACCGGGCAGTTCCAAAAGGACGCCGGTCCCTGATCATTGATTTATAAGGCTCTGTAACATGGCACTCTTTTAGCACGTCTAAAGACCTGCCGACTTCATCCAACTTCAGCCTGCACCGATCCCACCGGGTCAGCGCAGGGCAATGTCTTTTATCAACTAAAACTTACA
>PLXD01000289.1 GCA_003151295.1 Chitinophagaceae bacterium
AATCACAACAGCTAAAGGGAAACCCCAGAATGCCGTTGCGGCTATCGTTCCCAATTGTGTGGCTGTTAAATGGAAATTCGCTCCCTGTTGATTTAATACTCCTGCTCTGATACAGAAAGAAAGTGAGGTTACTAATAAGGCCAGACAACTGGCTACAAAAAGTTTGTTACGTTGAATAGTAGACATGGCAAGTCTGATTTTTAGGTATACATTTTATCGCGGACAGTGAACACAAATGAAAGCTAAATAAGGGGCGAACACTATTTCACGCGAATTAAAATACGGTTAATAAATATGGGTTTAGCGCCCTAAATGTAATTTTTATTTTTAAATTATTCCCCTGATTAAATGTTATAACGATATTTTTTTCAGATAAATTTTATTTTTATCTAATTAGTGGTCAAGTCCGGTAAAGTATATTAAAATTGCACCCTGGCAATCTCCATATATAACTAAAAGAAAAATTTACATATGAAAAGAAAACTAAGGATGGGAATGGTCGGCGGAGGCAAATCCGCCTTTATAGGCGCCGTTCACCGTATTGCAGCCAATATGGATGGACTGATCGAACTGGTCTGCGGAGCCTTCAGCAGCCAGGCAGAGAACGCTAAAGAATCTGGCAGGGAACTCTTTCTCCCCGCAGACAGGGTCTACCTGAGCTATGAAGAAATGATCGAAAAAGAGAGCCTGCTCCCCGTTGACCGGCGGATGGATTTTATCAGCATCGTAACGCCTAATCACGCACATTTCGGACCGGCCATGCTGGCCCTGGAAAAAGGATTTCATGTGGTCATTGAGAAGCCCATGGTCTTCTCCCTCGATGAAGCCGTTCTCTTGCAGAAAAAAGTCGAAGAGACAGGGTTATTGCTGTGCCTCACCCATACTTATGCAGGCTACCCGATGGTCAAGCAGGCAAGGCAAATGGTAAAAAACGGCACCTTCGGCAAGATCCGGAAGATCTATTCGGAATACCCCCAGGGATGGCTTAGCAAATTATCTGAAAAAGACGGCAGCAAACAGGCTGTCTGGCGCACCGATCCTGCGCGTTCGGGCAAAGCGGGCTGCATGGGTGACATCGGTACGCATGCCGCACACCTCGCGGAATATATCAGCGGACTTCAGATCACACAGCTATGCGCCGACCTGAGCATCTTTGTAGAAGGCAGGGCACTGGATGATGATGGGAATGTCTTATTGCGATTTGACAATGGAGCAACAGGCGTGCTCTTTGCCTCCCAGGTAGCCGCCGGAGAAGAGAATGCACTGAAAATCCGCGTATACGGAGAAAAAGGGGGCCTCGAATGGTCCCAGCAGGAACCTAATACCCTCCTCGTAAAATGGCTGGACCACCCCACGCAGATCCTGCGTACCGGCGTCAATTACAGCACTCCCCTTTCCAGCTATGCCACCCATAATACCCGGACCCCCGGAGGCCACCCGGAAGGATATCTCGAAGCATTCGCCAACTTATACCGTAATTTCGCCCAGACCCTGTCCGACAGGCTGGAAGGCGCAAAACCTTCTCTGGAATCACTCGATTTCCCTTCCATAAAGGATGGCGTGAGAGGAATGGCCTTTATCGAAAATGTCGTGAAAAGCAACGAGAGCCTCGAAAAATGGACCTTCTTCGAGGTACCGGGAGGCGTGTCCTGAGAAAGCCACAAGCTATCAGCTACAAGCCGAGAGGAGAGCTGATAACTTACAGTAATACTTAATAATATAAGTAAGTAAAATTGATTAAACATTAATATCATCTGGATCTTTGCTTGAAGCTATCAGTTAAGATCCAGTTTAAACTCTAACGTATGCAGACAATTAAAGGGCCAGCGATCTTCCTGGCACAGTTCCTGGGAGACAAAGCTCCCTTCAATTCCCTGGAGAGCATTTGTAAATGGGCTGCCGGCCTGGGCTATATCGGAGTCCAGATCCCTAGCTGTGACAGCCGCTGTATCGACCTGCAGAAGGCGGCGGAAAGCAAGACTTATGCCGATGAACTGAAAGGATTGGTGAATAGCTGCGGACTGCAGATCACGGAACTATCCTCCCATCTGCAGGGACAATTGGTGGCCGTACACCCTGCTTACGATGCTCAGTTCGACGGGTTTGCCCCCGAAAAGGTCCGTAACAAACCCAAGGCGCGCCAGGAATGGGCCGTTCAGCAATTGAAGTATGCCGCCAAAGCCTCCCGGAACCTGGGGCTCGATGCCCATGCTACTTTCAGCGGCGCCCTGTTATGGCCGACGGTCTATCCATGGCCCGAACGTCCGGCCGGATTGGTGGATACGGGCTTTAAGGAGCTGGCCGCCCGCTGGCTTCCCATACTGAACGAATTCGATGCCCATGGCGTCGACCTCTGCTACGAGATCCACCCGGGAGAAGACCTGCACGACGGCATCAGCTACGAGACCTTCCTGAAGCATACCGGTAATCATCCGCGGGCCTGTCTGCTATACGATCCTTCCCATTTCGTACTGCAATGCCTCAACTACCTGGAATATATCGACAATTACCACGATCGCATCCGGATGTTCCATGTCAAGGACGCCGAATTTAACCCCACCGGTAAGCAAGGCGTCTATGGCGGATACCAGGGCTGGATCGACCGCGCCGGCCGATTCCGCTCCCTGGGAGACGGACAGGTGGATTTTAAAGGTATTTTCAGCAAACTCACAGCCTATGACTTCAAAGGTTGGGCGGTGCTCGAATGGGAATGCTGCATCAAACACCCGGAAGACGGGGCTAAAGAAGGAGCTGTCTTCATTAAGGACCATATCATCCGGGTGACTGAAAAAGCCTTTGACGATTTCGCGGGCACTGGCTCAGACGAAAAATTCAATCGCTCCATCCTGGGCCTGAAATAAATGATCAGGATAGTGGACGCCCGAACCCGATCATAATTTTTGGGCTGCATTAGATAATTTCGGAACTTAGGTCCCTTATATTCAATGATACCAATGCGTCAAAACCAAATATAAAGTCAAAACCAAGATACAACACATTAAAAAATCAAAACCGAAGTACGTATGAACCTGAACAAAAAATTAGTAGTCATTCTCAGTTGCAGTTTATTTATGGCCTGTAACAATTCCGGAGACACAAAATCTTCAGACAAGACCGCCCCCGCAACCAGCGACACTCCCACAGCTGCTAAACCGACCGTAGCAGCAGCCTCTTCCAAAGGACTGGAACTGATAGGTGGCAGCGATTGTACGACCTGTCACCGGTTACAAAAGTCGAGCTCCGGCGCCGCCATCGGGCCAGCCTATAGTGAAGTGGCTAAAAAATACAGCCCGGCTGCCGATACGACGATCAACCGGCTCGTAAAAAAGATCATGGCCGGTGGCAGTGGCGTCTGGGGCGCAATCCCGATGACCCCGCACCCCGCATTAAAAGAAGCCGATATAAAGGAAATGTTGACTTATATTATGTCCCTTAAATAAAAAAATAAAAAGGATGAATCTTCTATATTTTGCATTTCCCGCACTCCTGCTGGGAGTCACGGGCCGCGCACAGACGGTCAATACGCTTAGTCCCGCCGAGAAACAGGATGGGTGGAAGTTATTATTCGATGGAAGCACCCTTCAGGGCTGGCATAGCTATAACCATTCGGCCACAGCGCGCTGGGAAGTAAAAGACGGAACTATTCATCTCGATAAGAGCAAAAGCGGTCAATGCGATATCACCACCGACCAAGCCTTTGCCGATTTCGATCTCAAGCTGGAATGGAAAATATCGAAGAACGGCAACAGCGGTATCATCTTCAATGTGGTGGAAGATCCCAAGTACGATGATCCCTATAACACGGGACCCGAAATGCAGGTATTGGACAACGAGGGTCACTCGGACGGGAAAATACACAAACACCGGGCAGGCAATCTCTATGACCTGATCGCGTCGTCGAAAGAGTCCGTAAAACCCGCAGGTCAATGGAACCAGGCAGAGATCATCAGCAAAGGGGGGCAACTAACGCTGATCCTGAATGGCGTCACCCAGGTGAAGACGATTATGTGGGATGCCAACTGGAAAAAAATGATCGCAGGCAGCAAATTCAAAGAATGGCCCGATTTCGGGACGTTCAAATCCGGCAAGATCGACCTGCAGGATCACACCGATGAAGTATGGTACAGGAACATTAAAATTAAACAACTTTAGTTATTAGCCAATACGATTCGTTATCAGTATTAAAAAATCAGCAATGAACAAATTCTTAAAGATGCCATGCCTGGCGGGCACCGCGGGTCTTTCCCTCTGCCTTTTTGCCTGCCTGGTTTGCCTGTCCTTCATAGGCCCGAAACCGGCAACCGGCAGTAACTATGGCGATGGCATTAATGGGCATTTGGCCAAACCCAAAGTGCTGATCTTCTCCAAGACCAATGGCTTCCGTCATTCCTCCATACCCGTAGGCATAGCCGCTATTAAGAAACTGGGTGAAGAGAACGGCTTTGACGTGGATGCCACCGAAGATTCAACGCAATTCAGAAAAAAGATCCTGAAAAAATACGCCGCGCTCATCTTCCTCTGCCCTACCGGTAAGGTATTCGGCCCCGAAGAAGAAAAAGCGCTGCAGGAGTATATCCATCACGGCGGCGGCTTCGTCGGCATCCATGCGGCTACCGATTGCGAATACAATTGGCAGTGGTATGGCGACCTGGTAGGCGGTTATTTCAAATCGCATCCCAGGCAGCAGAAAGCCAACATTATCGTCGTTGACAAGGACAATGTCGCCACCAAGGGCCTGCCCGATACCTGGGAACGTTTCGACGAATGG
>PLXD01000518.1 GCA_003151295.1 Chitinophagaceae bacterium
TTGGATGGCGTTAGTAGATGGGCAAAATTGGGGCATGGGCATTTATAATCCCGGGTGCACGGAATTTCTTGCAGGGATGGCGGGAAGTCCGGATAAGGAGGCCACAGATGGTTCAACCTCCTATATTGCTCCCGTCAAAAAGGAAATGCTTCTCAGGAATACCGTTTATGAATATGAATATTATGTGATTGTGGGAAGCCTTGAAGAGATCAGAAGCAAGGTTTATGCGTTCAATGCAACGCCTCCATCCTTTGATTATATATTTTGACTCTTCATTTGATCAATAATATATTCCGAGGCCCTCATGGACAAGGCAAGAATGGTCCAGGTTATATTTTTATCGGCCTGGGACACAAATTGACTCCCGTCCACGCAAAACAGGTTTTTACAATCATGTGCCTGGCTCCATTTATTGAGGGCGCTGGATTTGGGATGATTGCCCATCCTGGCTGTACCTGCTTCATGAATGACATTTCCGGGATTATCCAACCCCCATTCATTACTGGCGTTATCCTCATTCTCCAGGCGCCAGGTAATGACCGCACCCATATTGTGCAATATTTCCTTGAATGTCTCCTTCATGTGTTTTGCCTGGTTAATTTCGTACGACGAATGCCTGACATTAAAGCGCAATACAGGAATTCCGTATTTATCAACCGTGTTCGGATCTATCTCGCAATAATTATGAATGCTGGCAACGGATTCTCCCCGGCCTGCCATACCGATTTCCGCTCCGTATAAATAGCGGACATCTTCCTTTAATGATTTTCCATATCCTCCCGGCTCTTTCTTTTTCCCGTTCACAAGGAATCTTCCGTTTGTATCTTCAATCCCCCAATTAAACCCATACAAGGGCATACCCATTCCGCCGCCATATTCGATATGGTAGCCTCTTGGAAAATCCAATTTTTTGTTGTTCAGCCACCAAGGAGTATATACGTGCATTCCGCCGACGCCATCTTCATTATAGCGTTTACGGTTTAATAATTCGGGAATGATCCCTCCCATTCCGGCGCCTGTCGAATCGTGCAGGTACTTGCCTACCACGTCGCTGGAATTGGCCAAACCATTGGGATGACGCACCGATTTGGAATTTAGCAGCAACCGGGCTGTTTCACAGGTGCTGGCCGCAAGAATTACGACCCTGGCATTCACCCGGTATTCCTGAAGGTTGGTTTTATCGACATAGGAGACTCCCGTAGCTAGGCCTTCCTTGTTTGTCAAAACCTCGCGGGCCATGGCATTGGTGATCAAATCTACATTGCCGGTAGCCAAAGCGGGTTTTACCAATACGGAGGAAGAAGAAAAATCGGCATATACCTTGCAGCTCCGGCCGCATTGAGCGCAATAGAAACAGGCGCCTCTTTCTTTATTGATTTGCCTGGTGAGAATTGACAGCCTGGAAGGAATCACAGGTACGCCCACTCCTGTAGCCGCTTTTTTTATAAACAACTCATGCAATCTGGGTTTCGGAGGAGGCAGAAAAATGCCGTCTGGGTCATTGGGTAACCCTTCATTGGTTCCAAATACGCCGATGAGCCGGTCTATTTTATCATAATAGGGCTTAATATCTTCATATCCAATCGGCCAGTCATCCCCCAAACCATCGATACTTCTTCGCCTGAAATCATCGGGTCCAAAACGCAATGATATTCTTCCCCAATGATTGGTACGGCCGCCAACCATTCTTGCGCGCCACCAATCCCATTTTGTCCCTTCGGCTTTGGTATAGGGTTCGCCATCAATCTCCCAACCCCAAAAAGAACCGTCGAAATCTCCAAAAGGTCGGAATTTCGTACTGGCGCCCCGTCGGGGAGAATCCCAGGGGTTTTTTAACTGGGAAGAATTGATGGCAGGATCAAACGCAGGGCCCGCTTCCAGTAAGCAAATTTTCAAACCTGCCCTGGATAAAACATAGGCCGCCATACCGCCGCCGGCTCCGGAACCTACAATAATTACGTCATATTTCTTTGGATTCTCCTTTATCTGCAATTCTCCCATACTTAAAAATGCTTTTGGAATTGTTTCAAAATTTTAACCGGAAGCCACGGTTATATTAATCAATGTCGGTAAGACCTATTTATCTGTCTTGGGGAACATATAGATGGCTGCGTCTCCCGGATCTAATTCCATGGAATTTTCGTAGATGCCGGCAGGTACGATTGTACCGTCTTTCAGTATTTTTTTCACGGAATCACTTCCATAAAATATCAGGTTGATGCTATTTAAAAAATCCTTGTTAACAACGACGAAAAAGTAATTTTCACCGTTTTCCAGCAGTGATACCAGCGCAGGGGCCCCATTCGTGTTCATGACTTTTATAGCTTCCGGAAAAGTGGTCAGCCGGATANNGCCGACCAATAGGTGAAATATTCTATTCCCTGCGCACCATAAGCCAGATCGCTGTAAACCTGCAGACGCAGAGAAGCCAGTGTTTGTGGCGTCAGATGTCCATCATCATAGTTGGTGGTGAGCGCGAATGCCCAAAAAGCCTTTCCTGCTTTTTTTGCCTCCCCGGAAAACTGCTCCAGATTTTCATACCAAGTCGCGGACAGGCGGTCCTTTAGGACGGGATAATAGTCAAAAGACATGAATTGTAAAGGTATTTGCCTGGCGCTCTCACTCACATAATCCCGATAATGGCTGGTGCCAAGCAGGGTGGAATCCGCGAAATTCGGAAGCAGATTGACAAAGCAGAAATGCTTGTTGTCTACTGACTGAATTCTTCTTCCCCAATTGGCCAGCTCGGGGAATAAGTTCATACTTGGCTCGTCCATCAGGTGGTAACCGGCTACAGCGGGATGATTCATGAAACGCCTGGCGGTTTTTTCCGGTTCTGACCTTAATTCAGGACAGGAAACCACCATTTTGATTCCGGCTTTTGCAGCGATATCCAGGGCTTTCTGCATTTCGTCGATATTGGAAAAACCGGTTAACTGGTAAGTTATTCCGGCATATTTCATCTCCTGGTATCGTGCAAGGGTTGTTTGATTTTCCGGAACGCCATCCCATGCCAGGATAGGGATCTGTCCGCTGGAACTTAATCTTTCCTGGGAATTTGCATATCTCACGGAAAGAAACAAAACTGTAATTAATAAAACTAATTTTCTCATAATCATTCCATTTATTTACACAAAGGATTTAATACTACCCGGAATTTTTTAACGGTTTTCATTGTCACGGACGGGTGCGCTGATAACTCCGAGGTAACGTCCCATCCAATAGGGTAAAAGCCAAGTATCCCCCCCACTGATCAGACTTCTTCCGTCGCCTTCCGAATCCAGGCTGAATACCTGCCCGTTATGCCGGCAAATTGGAATTTCCCCCAGGGGCAGTATTTCCCGGGTGGTTTGGCCCCTGAAATTTTTAGGGAGAAATTCAAGATCCCCGCGTTGAGAATTGTGCATGCCCCAGTTCCTTAGATCCATCGGGTAGTTCCTGAAATACCTGATAGATTGGTCAAGATCAAAATCTTTAGCCCCGGTCATGGCATAGGTGAGGTTCCATAATGCATCTTGTTCTGGTCTTTCTATATTCCAATGATCCTTAATTGCAGCTCTGTATTTTTCCTTTAATGCTGGGGTAAATGCATAAGGATAAAGTCCCCAATAGGCTAAGAAATACATTTCATCATCCGAGTGGTTCCATTCTTCTGAAAGCACTTTGCTTAACTCATCTTTTTCATTGCGGCCGATTTGAGCCATAGGGCGCATCAGGTTATCCAGGTAACCGAATTTTTCCATCAATTCATAAGCCTTGGCTTTGTATTTCTCCTTACCTGTAAATTTGTAGGCAGTTTGCAGAAAGGCAATAATATTAGAAGAAGTTATTTTACGGTCGCCAATATTTTTAGGGAAACTATTTACATAATCGGGGTTCCATTTCCCCCACATGGTAGGCTGGCCATCCACATCGATAATATACAGGTTATTGTCAACAATATATCCCAATAAATCATCCAGGCACTTCAGGGCACGGGCTTTCCATTGTTTGTCGTCAACAAGTTCGAGGATCGCGGTAAGTGCAAAAACCTGTCCCACGGTCTGGTCACTACTGGCTGTCGAACGCCATGTCCAATTGTGATGATCTGCGGCAGAAAGCCATAAGCTGGCAGGTCTGCCAGATTTGAGTTCTCTTTCCTGCCATCCTGAATCTTTAGCATTTTCAATTTTATAATCACGTTCAAAACTCCTGGCAAAAAGGCCTTTAATGCCTGTCACGGTGTGTAATCTTTCAAGGGCTTCGAAAGATTCATAGGCATTTTGTTTTGCTGTTTTAGATCCAGTTACTTTGTAGCGGTATAGCTGGCCCGCAAGGTACATGCCGGTCCAAAGGTTGTCGCTGGGTTGGTTTGCTGTTTGTCCTGAAGAATAACTTTCGGTTAGCCGTACAGAACTGCAATTTATCCCGTAGCGGATATTCTTTTCCCTTACCTGCTTTTCAAAAAACATCGCTTTGTCTTCAAGCGTCATTTCTTTAAAACAGATTTGACCAAGTCCCTTTTCTGTAAGTATTAAAACACTGTTTTCAGGCCCTTTTTCTATTTTAGTTACGAGATTGTCCGGAAGCCAGCGTTCTCCGGCATAGTAGCTGTATTTTCCATCAGCATTTAGACGGTAAGCACCCCAGGTGGAACCGAACCATAGCTGTCCATCGATTTCCTCAATAGTAGTGATGTCGGGACAGGGTACTTTGTCAATAAGTTGTTTTTTGGGAAAAATTAAATAACCTTTTGTTGTTCCTATTACAACCTTGTTCTGTTGGCCAAAATTTACGGCACAGGTAATTCCCGATCCCTTGTAAAGTTCTTTGATGGGTTGTCCGGGAATTAATTCGGCTACAGTTTCCGGGGAAATAAGCAGAAAGCTTTTGTTCGCTTCCTGATAACGGATTTGTATGACGCCTTTAAAAGAACCTGACCAAAGCTTGTTGCCGGCCTGATCAAGATAAACTAAATTGTCTCCGTCAGAAACTAAAAAATGAAAGTCTTTCCCCCCCGCGAAGATTCGGGCATTGGGCAATCCGTGGTCAATCTGAATTTTACCCGCCCAGGCATTGCTCAATACCTGTTTGTTATCGAGGTAAACGGTCTGGTTCTGGTAGGTTGTAATTGCTGAAATCTTTTTAGGGCTCATTGCGGAGTAGGAAATATCATCAACAAATTTGCCAGGGAAAAAAAGGGTTCCATTGTCGGGAATTACAAGGCCTTTATCTGAAAGTATCCTTATTTGATCATCGCGATTTACGGAGATTGAAATTAGTTTCAACGACTTCTTACCCTCAGATAGGTAATATCTTACACTATAGTCCTGCAAATAGGGAGCATCCTGGTAAACTTTTTGCCCTTTGGAATTTGTAATTACACCTGATTTAATTTTTCTTTTTTCTTTAAACCCTAATAGGGATAGTATGAAAAATAGTAATAAATAGCAGGTATTTTTTTTCATTTTTTGGGATAATTTTTAGATCGAATCAATTTGCATAGATCTTAAAAAATCCCCGTTCTTGAAAATGAATTATTTTCAGAACGGGGATAGAATAAATCACATCATATTTAAGGCATTAGGTTGGCAGGTAAACTCCAGCCATCCCTGTAATCTCTTTTTACAAATTGATTTGCTTCATCAAAGTTGGTGATCCGCATATTTTTGGCATCCCATAATAATTTTTTTCTGCCAAGGTAATCAGCGTCTGAGTCTTTCAATTTATTTTTATTCTCCAAACCCCAGCTTCTGATGGCGAGATTGCCAATCAAAATGCTTTCGGTAAAGGGCCCTGCATATTCGAAAGGAGAACTGGTAGTAGCATTGCCATAACCTGCAATGCAAGCGTTTACCCATTGTATATAATGGCCTTCTGGAACCCTTGGTAATGTTTTGGCTGGCATGGTTATTTCAGCCATTAATTTTGAAGGCAATAATCTTGGGCGCTCTCCATAGCAATCCACCATTAATTTTCCTTTTGTGCCAATAAACAGCGCACCGCCATCATCCCCGCCAAATTGTTCCCCCGGCAATAATTCATCCGGAAGCGCTGGCAACAGGCCTCCATCATACCATGAAACTTTTATTTCGCCTTTTCCATCTTTGCGCGGATATTTCAAATGTATCATCGATGCAGCAGGATACCCATCTGGATATTTTGCTTCTTTGCCATCGGTCGTCCAACTGGTGGGGATGCTGCATTCCACTTCTGTTGGAAAATCAATCGGCAATAATCGGAACACAGGGTCCATCATATGGCATGCCATGTCACCGAGTGCGCCGGTGCCAAATGCATGCCATCCTCTCCAGCTCCAGGGGTGGTAAGCAGGATTGTAATCGATATATTTTGCCGGACCTAGCCAGAGATTCCAATCCAATTCTTTTGGGACTTCAAATTTTCCAGTGGGTGTTGGAAGGCCTTGTGGCCAAATGGGCCTGTTCGTCCATACCTCTACAGTATGTACATCGCCAATCATACCGGCATCGTGCATTTCTTTCGCCTGGCGAACGCCATCACTGGAACCGCCCTGGTTGCCCATTTGTGTTATCACTTTGTATTTCTTCGCAGCTACCGCCATCAAGCGTGCTTCGTAAATATCATGGGTAAGCGGTTTCTGGCAATAGACATGCTTGCCTAATGACATTACCGATAAGGCCGCAATTGCGTGAATATTATCCGGTGTGGAAACAGAACAAGCATCAATATTATTTTTCTCTTTAGCCAGCATTTCCCTGAAATCTTTGTAAAATTTCGCTTTGGGAAAGCGTTTCATTGAATCTTCAGCCCGCTTGTCATCCACATCGCAGAGTGCCACAATATTTACCTTGGGGCTCTGAGAAAAATTATTAAGGTCATCGCCTCCCTTACCGCCGGCGCCAATGCCTGCGATATTCAGTTTATCACTGGGAGCAATGAAGCCGCGGCCCAGCACATGGCGCGGNNACATCATGAAACTGCTTGCAGCGAGAGAAGCATTTTTAACGAAATTTCTTCTTGAGATTTCTTTTTTTTCATCCTTCATAATTGTTGTATTTGGGGTTAAAGTATAAATTGTATTTAATGAAAATTAAGGATTCAGAAGGGTAGTAATCAGAAATTGAGAAATTCTTTTTATTCTTACCAAATATAGTTTTCTTTTTAAATATTTATTTTGAAATTTTATGTTTAAAAAATTTACTGTGTAATTTTCGCTTTTACCAAGGGGATCGGGGCAGTGCTGTTAACTATATGGGACTTGAATTTCGAAGGATCAAGCAGGCTTTCTTATGTCCGACCAGAAGAGGACTATTGCCGTAGACCTGACGGGACCACAGGAAAATTATCAACGGTAGAAATGCAACTAGGAAATAAACGTTGTAACCAAATATTGGGAAAATATTTACAAAAACAAAGCAGGTAAGTGTCCGGAGTATAATAGCGTGTATCAGATACATGGAGAAAGAGATATTGCCAAATTTCCGCCGGCTAAAACATTGCCTTTAATTGATTAACGGCCGATTCTGCCAGCTTCTCGCCAGATCCTATTTCATATTTTGTAGTACCCGGCGTAGTCTCATAACCAGTAATCATGGGAGTGAATCCTTTTAGCCCCTGCGTAAAAGAGACTTNNAATCCCATCACCATGGTATTTCTGCAGGGTGATTTTTCCTTAATATACATTCCGAATTCTGTGAACATCTCGCCAGGCAAACCAACAAATGCGGCATCCCCTATCCTTACGACCATTACTTCAAGGCTGTCAATTATATCCTGTGTTTTGCGCATTTCAATCCAGTCTTTTGCATATTGTGCATCCGGAATGCCATCAGCCTGTAAGGGCGGCATGCCTTCCTTCTCCACTTTTTTTAATATTTCCTGCGCCCAGGCGAACTGTTTGTCTGTTATACTGAGTCGCTTTAACGGCACCATCTCTCTTGAAACTTTAACTATATCGCTTGAAACCGGCTTTTCATTTCTGATTGCCTCCAGTGCCGATACACCGAGTATATATCCAATTCTCTGACACTCCTGGTAGGTATCAGGGAAACCTATCCTATAGTCAACCTGTGTTACATTTCCGCAACATCCATTGAAAAACAGGGGCAAATAATCTTTCCCCTTCACTCTTCTGATGCTCTCTCCCAGGTAACCGGGGTAATCAGCCGTGTACAACCAGTTGTTGCCAGTTAAGGTGGTGGCATGACAGGCAAAATTTACGATAACACCCTTGGGCTTTCCACCCTGTGAAATGGTCAATGTAATAAGCTCAGGGTCAATGGGCCCCCAGGGACCAATAACAAAACCAGGTGCAAATTTCTCCCAGCACATATGGGTGCTTCCGTCAATACATTTCAGACGACGGTTATGCGATACTCTGTCCTCAGCTGTACGACCAATTGAAAGAACAGAAGGTTTTAAATCCATATCGGCTTTAACAACTGCACCGGCTGCCTTGGAAAGAAATTCTCTTACTTTAGGTGCATTAAGGTCTGCAACAGGGCCGCTATGCGTGTGGGTTGCCATAATCATCACATTGCCCGGTTTGATGGTAGTTTTAGACGCTATGTAGTCACGCATCATTTCTATAGTCTCACGGGGTATGAAGCAAATGTCTACAGTAAGCAGGGCCGCCTTTTCGCCCCTTTCGTTGGATGCAACTATTGCCTTTGCATAAAGAGAGTCATGAATTCCGCGTGACGCATAGTCATTGCCACGATAATTGCCGGCCATATCGAGACCAACCGCGGGCGTATAATTTACTTCAGCAATGCCAATCAGGAGTGTTGATTTAATTTGCTGTCCATTGCTTGCGGAATTTGAAAATAAAGCTATTACCAACAGCCAGGTAGCATACCCATTTATTTTACAGTTCATATAAAACCTATTATTCAATAAAGAATCCTTTTCTTAAAACCTATCCATTTTAATCCGGAAATTTTACAATGGCCCCCGCCTGCCATCTGGCACTTACTCCAGGCAACATACCTTTTAACATTTTGATTTATTTCAATTGCATCCTTTTAAAACTACCATATTTTCAATTGATTGCATAAAAATTCTTTGATATCCTGATCGCTTTGCTTTTTGAGTAGCTGCTTTACCCTCGTTTTATCTAATAATCATCAACACTATCCCGCAAAGATTAAACAAGATTGTTTTCGAAATCCCGTGGGAAGAGTGATTTATGCAGCCAATGCAAGCGTTTGCATCACTTTTTATGCTGGTCTTCCAGGCAGGTTTTTTATATTTATACGGTGGCTGAGTGTCTTTAGCCGGCTTCAGCCGAATAATCGAACAAAACTTTCGGCTTCTGACGATAAAATCGTTTTTTACCAGGGACAGGCTGTTTCGGATTGGATCGTTTGAGATTGCCGGCAAGGGGATGGTAGCGGTTCCAGGCCAACCTGTTTTATTTGAGTGGAATAGATCATGAACGACTAACTTTCGAAATACAAGAAAAAAATTTCAACCCATAAAACCACATTTATGAACAATCCATCCAGAAGAAGTTTCATCCGTAATTCTGCCATGATTTCCGCCCTGGCGATTGTCAAACCCGGTGTTGGTTTTGGCATCTTAAACAAAAGAAGAAAAGATCCCGGGGAACAGATCATCGGTCACGGAGACCATCGATACAAGATAAATAAAGACTGGGCGAAGATCAGCGGGATCAACCATCCATTGCTCAATTGTCATGAAATGGTACAGGACAGTAAGGGAAGATTGATTATGCTGGGTGATAATACACAGAACAATATCCTCATTTTCGACAAATCCGGACAATTGCTGGACTTTTGGGGTCATGCATTTCCCGGGGGACATGGATTGACCCTTACTGCGGAAGGTGGGGAGGATTTTTTGCTGCTCACGGATTGTGGCTATTTTCAGGATAAAACAGGTGAATGGGGCAGCCAGTCAGGACAGGTCGTGAAGATGACCCTTGATGGGCGGCTTCTGTTTGCCATCGGCCACCCCCGCACTATTGGTATTTATAAGGATGACGAGCCCTTCAAGCCTACGGAAACGGCTGTAGCACCCAATGGGGATATCTATGTGGCGGATGGATATGGTTCAGACTACATCATTCAGTATAATGCGAAAGGCGAATACATCCGGCATTTCGGCGGGCATCACAATGCCAACCCTGAACATAATCTATCGAATGCCCATGGAGTAGCCATCGACCGGCGGGATAAAAACAATCCGACACTAATCTGCACTTCCCGGGAGGAGAATTGCTTTAAGTATTTTACCCTTGAAGGCAAATTCATTCGGCGGATCGATCTTCCCGGTATGTATGTTTGCAGGGCGGTGTTCGACGAAGAGAACATATATGCAGGGGTATGCTGGTCTAAAGACGCGTCAGGAAAAATGCTGGGAGGAGATTCCGGTTTCGTTACTATACTTGATGGATCAAATAAAGTGATCTCGAACCCAGGCGGTGGCGCCCCTGTTTATCAGAACGGGAGATTACAACAAACCTTTGCTGCTACTGAACCGGTATTTCAGCACGGGCATGATGTATGTGTTGATAATGACAAGAATCTTTATGTGTGCCAATGGAATGCGAACCGTACGGCGCCCGTAAAATTAACCCGTGTTTAAATGATTGAGAGTGAGCCTAACGGGACCACAAAAGATTCGCGAAGATGCCGGTAAAATCAGGCATCTTCTTTTTTTACGCTTAGTCGATTTTCCTTCATTTGTTTCTGATAAAATCTTATTTGGAGAAATATCTTTTATAGACAGATTGAGATATATCAAGGCTCTTTTTGTCAACATAATTGGTCATGTAATAGGATAGGAAAAATATAAGAATTATCGAAGGGATAAAGGCAACCAGGAATGAAACGTTATAACCAAACGTTGAGAAAGTTTTTATAAAAACAAAGCAGGTAAATGTCCGGATTACGATGGCGTGTATAAGATACATGGAAAAAGAGATATTGCCTAAAAAAGCCAGGGCTTTTGATGAAAAAAACCGTTGTAAGTTAGGCGATTGCTGAATCGCTAAAATCAACAAAAATGCACCTGCAGCATTTATGAAGCCGCTTACTTTGATGAGTAAAGCGTAATTTAAAAATCCATAAAAAGTTCCTGTAATAGTAGGAGTTGACAGGGGATGAATGTGCGGAAAGCCACCTAAAAAAATTCCGGCTATTAAAAGTATTGCCACAATGAATCTTTTGTGCAATATTTTTTTTACTTCAAAATCATCGGTATAATTTAATATAATACCCAAAATGAAGGCGCAATATTCAAATTTCTGAGATAATGCCAGCACGATAAATATCGCTATAAATATAAACCAGGAGTTTTTCAAATTCCTGGTAAGAGCTAAAGCAGAAAATACGAGAAAAGATCCATATAGTTCTATACTTATCGTCCAAAGAACGGTAATGTAAGAATTGTCGCCTAAAAACATTGCTCTGAAAAGCAATTTGGCTAAAAAATGAAAAACAGAGGGGTTGCCTTCTAGTGAAGCCAGCCAAACGGACTTTGTAATAACACTTGCTTCCAAATTAAAATTTAAGGATAGCTTTAATACTATGTATGCTAAAATCAATGCAAAAGCCACTGGTATATATAAACGAGGAAAACGCCTGACAGACGCAGAAACCAAATAATCCATATTCTTTTCCCGAAAGAATTTTTTACTTAATACATAACCACTCAAAATGAAAAATATATAAACAAAAAGCTGGCCGTTGGTCAGGAATATAAACGGGCTTTTATGATAAAATAACTCTAAAGAACCAAAGTGGGCATTGGAAGCAACTCCACTGGCTTGCGCGGGATAAAATGCAAGCAGATAATGGTGTATAACTACCATAAAAGCAGCCATTCCTCTTATCCCTTCGATATATATTACCTTTTTACTCTTTTTAATAGTTTCAGAAATGTGTAAAATTTCATTGGTCATAAAGGGAGATTTAATAGTATGAATCTATGATTGCGTAAATGACCGTCCGTGTTTGAAACGACGATGTTAAAAATAATTCGTTTATTCAAATATAGGTCAGGTTGTAATTAATTTGTTGAGAATAAGTTAATTATATATCTGTTCGCATTTGCAGGTTCTCCGGCGGCGCCATCGATAGTAAAGAGGGGGAACCAGGGCCGATACTCCTCCGGGGCGACCAAGGACCGATCGACATTCGAAATATTATCATTACTCCGGCTAAATAACGAACAAAGCGATCGAATGCATTCGTCTTGCTGATTTATTAATGCCTGTCGGAAAGCAGAATACCGGTTTTGGTTTTTGGGTCTTCCTCAATGATCTCGTCAAGATAAGCCAATCTGCCCTCCATGGAGGCAGGAGGAGGGATAAACCGTATCAATGCGATTCTTGATCCATCCACTTTCGAAAAGATATGCCAGGAAAAAGGATAACAGACCTTAAAAGGACAACACCCCTTAAAAAATACAGAGACGTTTATTGGCACCGGATAAGGATCGCTTCCTGTCCCTTCAGGTTCTGCTTTGGCTTGTCCTTTAGGCCATGGTCGGTATAGCTGGCGATGAGGACGAAAGCGCCCCCCTTTCCCGGGGAGGCTGCAGGTGATTTGAGCCGGAAGGAACCTTCGGTTCCCGTATAGTAATTTACAGTAGGGTCGGCCGCATTTTTCAGGATCCAGCTCACGATATCTGCTGTCTGGGCTTTCGTCAATTCAGGATGCGTGGGCATCTTTATACTCCCCCATACACCCGTTGTGCCTTCAAGGATGCGTTTGCTCAGGGTGTCTATATTGGATCTCGAATACGGATAGCGCTTGCTGATATCATAAAAGGAAGGACCGATCAATTTGGCATTAAAAGCATGACAATTTAGGCAATTGGATGCTTTAATCGTTTGGAGACCGGGAGGATCGCTTTTAACTGTCTGGCTAGAAGCGGTAGCCGCCTTCGACGCATCCGCAAAATACCTGACTTCGAGAAATACTTCATTGGAGGGTATCTCCTGGAATTTGGACTCACCGTCTTCCTTATCTGATACTTCGACCTGGTAACGAACCAGGGTGTTCTCTTCATAGGTGCCGTTGGCCCTGGGGCTGATGATCTTTACAACGGGAGGGTGATTCTCCTGCACAACGAAAGCCAATAGTACGAGAACGAGTGGGATACCGATGAAAAGAAAGTTCTTTTTCTCCGCCGTGTTTTTTCCTTGCACCATACTATTATCCTGAAGATTAAAATTGGTCGATAAATATTATAGCTGATCGATTTCTTTGGCCACCCTTTGCGACGAACGAAGGCACGACTCCATCCCGCGACTCAGCGTGTCGGCATAGGTTCCCGCAAAATAGATCCTTCCATCGGGCTTCATCAGTTGCGGCCAGAATTTATGCATTTCCCCTATCGGAAAAGGAAGCATTTCACAGGTGGGGGAATATTTATCCCGGGTCCAATCTACTGTCAAGGCCTGGACAATGGTATCCTTTTTGCCCGGGTACACTTCCCGGAAAGCCGCCAGCCCGCGCTGTGCAGAGACGCCACCGGGACCGTAGGCTTTTAAAATGATCCGGCCCGTGTCCACCTCATTAGAGCTTCGGCCCGCAGCACCGTTGTGGCCCTCGCTAGGGCTTCCGCCCGCAACCTTCGTCGGAGCGTCGTTCCTTGCTCCTTCCTCGCTTGCCTTCTCCCAAGGCTCGGATGCCTGCCAGATAGACGAAATATCGGGATGCTCGAATTCCATATTGATGCTTTTGAAACCATCGTCGAGCCAGAATTTGGAACTAGCCTCGAACACATAAAAGGGATGGGAGCTATAAGCCATATTTTCCACGACATATTGTTTCCCGGGCGACAACGCGGGTGCGATAGGAATATTCCTGAAAAGGGATAGGGGGATGCAGTTGACCAGGACATCTGCGCTCATTTCCTTTTCCTCTTCATAGCCAAATGCTTTGTAGGTCACACTAACGCCGGTTTCACCATGCCTGATGGCCAGGATGGGATGATTTAGTTTTACACGCTCGCCTAACCGCCTGGCAAAAGCTGTGGGAAGCTCCTGGTTGCCCCCCTGGAGATGATAGGTATCACCTTCCGATGAGGGGATTCCCCGAAAGCCCATTACGGCGGATCGCCACAAGGAATACAGCGCCGATTCATCCTGGCCGCCCAGGAAACGCAAAGCGGTCTGTGAAGCCCCTTCTTTCTTATAGATTGCTGCGATAGAAATTTTATCCAGCTCATCATATCCCACGCCAAAAGGCTGGAACTCATCGGTGAATTTCCCCAGGTAAGGCTTCAAAAACAAGGAACTGAAATCATGCCAGGGATTGGCCGAAAGAAATCCGGACTCCCGGTCATTGAATCCGATTTTTTTGAGCACGGCAGGATCGGCCAGCATTTCTTCCGAATAGAATTTACCATCGATCATCCTGAGCAGGTGCCCCCCCGGTGCGGCAGTAGAACCTTCCGCATTCGGATAGGGAATCGCCGTAAGATTAAATTCGCTCACGTAATCAAAAAAATGCTCATAACCCGGTTTGGTGATATGGTCTGCGCCAAAATCTGCGTACAGTCCATCCGACAAACCATCACGACCTGTAAATACATGCCCTCCGTGCCTGCCACTGGCTTCCAGCACGGCGACCTCATGGCCTTTTTTCATCAATTCATAAGCGCAGCACAAGCCTGAAATACCCGCGCCGGCCACGATGACCTTCTTACTCTTTAACGGACGCAAACCGACTGTTGCTGCCAAAGAAGTGCTTGACAAAGAGGTGCTTGCAAGGGAAGGACTTACCAGGGAAGTTCCGATCCCGGCTATCACCGTATTTTTAATGAATTCTCTTCTTTTTATATTTTTCATCCAACCTGTTATTATATCCTGTTATTATATCCTGTTATTATTGTAGTGTATTTATGAAACAAATATTTCCTTGGAGGAATAGTATTCACAATATACAAATAATATTCAGCGAAACTTTTCTCCCACCGACTGGAAACAGGTTTCCGGTTTTAATCCACCGGTAGCGAAATACGGCACCAAATGAAAAAGACCAACTATTATTAGTTGATCTTTTCCATAACTCGTTTTAAGGAACAAAACAATGATGCCGTCGGAGAGGTATACTAATTCACCTGCACAACTTCATAGGCATCCTGCCCGTCCTGGGAGATAGGCTGGTAATAAGTATTGTTGTATACAAGATAGTCTTGTCCATTTATTGTCTGCTGCTGCGCACCATCGGGAATTTGCGTCACAACTGCACCGAAGGGGCCCTGCACTACCTGGTAACCGTTTCCTGTATTGATATAAAAAGCCCCTCCATAATAGTAATAATAGTCATTCCCAACCATAGTGGTCTCGTAGCCAGGGGGCAAAGAGCTTACCATGGCTCCTATTGGCGCGGGTACAACGGAATATCCTCCCGAAGAGGGTTCATAATAAACGCCATTATCATAATAGTACTGCTGGTTTGCCAGGGAGAATAGATAGGCATCTGCTGCCAGGGAGGCTATGAAAAACCCCAGCGGATGCCAGTTATGACCCCAGTAGTAAGGATGATAGGGGTGATAAGCATAAGGATGATAGGGTTGGTTATGGGAATGATAGACATTTACATTTTCATGAACATTCACATTCCTGTGTACGTCCACATTCTGATGGACGGTTACATTCTCATGCACATTTGCCGGGGCACGGTTTAAATCATGGTTGCTGAAATTGCTGGCTCCGCCGTTAATGCTCCTGTTTACCGGGGCTTCTGTCGGGCGATTGACGACTGTGGGAGCGGGACGACTGGGGGCGGCCGCAGGCCTGCTCGGGGCCGGCGCGGGCCGGCTGAAACTGGGCGCCGGACGACTGGGGGCTGGCGCTGATCTGCCTCCTCCACCGCCGCCACCGAAATTGGAATGACCAAACCGCTGAGCGAGGCTTTGTTGCGGAAGACTCACCGCGACCAGCATTAATATAAAAACGGAAAGGGAAAAGCCGATATGGAAGGATGTTTTCATAACTGATGGTTATAGTATGATAATTTATTTCTTAAGGGATAAGGTTGCCAGCTTGATCTTCTTTGCTCTCGGGGGCGGGTTGAATTCAAACAGCGCTGCCGGGAGACTGGGATTTATCTGCCAATCAGAAAGGACGGCTTTGAACTGCGGGTTCATTTCCTTGTCAGTGTATATGATCACCACCTTTATCGGCAGGGTATAGGCATCGTTGGAGATCCAGAACTGGAAGGTCTTATCCTTCGCAGTGCCGGCAATATGAAAGCACTCCTTACCGTTCACTTTGGTGGTGCCGAGATAGATGAGATTCTTAGCCTCGGACAATATATCATCCACGAATGTCGGGTAGAAGAAATCGGCGATGGGAAATTCGATCCCATATATTTTATTCACCGAATCGATCATCTCCATGATCGTAGAAGGCGCCTGTACTTCTGCATATTGATTCCTGTCGATGGAATAGTAGTTGAGTGTCTTGCCGTTGTAAAGAAAAGAACGGCTGCCTTTATCGCCCTCGGACCGGATCAGTAATTTATCGGGACCCTGCAGGTATACCTGCTCTTCATTAGAATGTTTGACCAGGCCCAGGTACTGGCTGTTGACGTCGTAATTGGATTTTACGGTGACGCCGCAGGACCCCAGGTCTCCGATCATGGCGCTCATCCGGTCGAGGATAGAGACCGCGACGGTATCTATTTTCCGCGATTGCACACTTGCTTGGGGCTTTGTTTGCGTACTTGTTTGTGGCTTGGCTTGTGCATTTGTTTTTGCGGCTATAGCGCAAATAAGTACACTAAAAAGGATTTTTTTATTCATAGCCTATTCATTTTTGGATAAATTGAATGTGAATGTAATTTTTTTTAGAGAAAAAACAGAAAATAGGTAACCACTTAACTCATTAATAACCTGTGTATTCCGGCATTTAATGAATTAGCGGGCATCCTGTTAT
>PLXD01000426.1 GCA_003151295.1 Chitinophagaceae bacterium
CGATCGAATCCGCGCCCTCCAGGCTCAGTATGTAGCCGACCGGTCGGGTATCCGTTCCTGCCACCCTGGTATCCGCTCCTATCCCATCGGCCGGTGGCACGTTCTTCCAAAGGCCCACCTGCTGCTCCAACCCGTCCACATCCTTTATCATCACCATTTCGCCTGCTTCTTCCATGGCCTTATACCAGGCCAGTTGGCCCTGTGTCTGCGCCCAGGCCTGCTGCGGGGAATGCCAGCCGGGTAAAGGATTGTCAGGGGCCACATAGCGGGCGATCTGCGTGGCTACGACCAGCCCGATCCCACCCTTCCTCAATTCCGGTAAGGCGACCACACCCCTACCCCAGTCCGGCTTATCGGCCAACCCCGCTTCCCTCTCACGTATAATGGACACCGGTAGTCTCAGATCCCGGTTCCATTCCATAGCATTCATGCTGAGATCCAGGTGAGCATCTATCGTAAACATAGTAAATGAATCATTGAAGGTGGATAATGGATACTTATCTTTTGACCCCGGATCACCGTATGATCCTGCCCGAACCACCGCTCTGAACAAATAGTTCTATTTCGGCCTTATTCAGGATCGCCCAATCACCGACAGAACCCCGGTTATTGGTTAGCATGAAGCTGATATTTTAGGTAAGTTCAAAAATAGCTTCTATTTCCACAGGAATATTCTCCGGGAGAGATCCGAAGCCAACCGCACTGCGTACGCCAATACCATTCTCCTCCCCCCAGATCGCAGCAAATAACTCGCTGCAGCCATTGATAATATAAGGATGGCGTTCGAAATCCGTCGTACAATTCACCATCCCCAATACTTTGATCACGCGGCGGACCTTGTTCAGGCTACCCATATGGCTCCTGATCGTAGACAACATGGTTAAACCCGCCTGCCGGGCCGCCAGTTTGCCCTGTTCGATATCCAACTCTTTACCGATCCTGCCAATGATCATGCTCTTATCGTCCCGCACCGGCCCATGCCCGGACAGGTAAAGATATTTTCCATCCACGAGGCAGGGCTTATAAACTCCTTTGGGCGCCGGAGCGGGCGGCAAGCTCAATCCCAATGCAATCAGCTGCTCTTCAGCATTTTTGTGACTCATATATTTATTTTAAAAATTTATCCGGCTATTGAATTCCTTTAACCCCGGCGTTCGCCGGAGCGACGGGTAATTGTCCGGGCAAAAATATTGCAGTGGGTTCACACTCACTCAGAAAAAAAATAAAAAAAAAAGACACTGATTTTTACGTGATTATCTCTTTATACTGAATGCCATCCGTGGAAATGCAAAACCATAATGAGCGGGGCGCCCACATTCTTTTGCATCAATCTCTGGCAGGCGGGATCCCTGATTAAATGGCAGTCGGGCCGTTTATTAACCGGCAAAATAAAAAAATAACGGAGTTCAAAAATTTCGTTACATTTGTATATACAACAATTGTAAATACAGCTATATGCACACCGAAAAACCGCATGTCGTAGAATTTACCATGGTGCCCTATAAACGAGCCATTTTCAGTGTTTTATATACCGGTTACTGGTTAAGCGACCGGCTAAATGAACAATTAAAGGAATTCGGTCTTTCAGAACAGCAGGTGAATGTCCTGCATATCCTGAAAGCGCAAAAAGAACAGACCTGTCNNGGAGATCGATGAGGATAACCGCCGCAGGGTAGAGATTTCTATTACAGACAAAGGCATCGCTTTACTGGAGAAGATCGGAGAAAAATTGAGTGAATACAACGCTGAACACCAGGTAAAAATGACAGACAAAGAATACTCCCAGCTGGCCGACCTCCTGGATAAAATGAGAAAATAATTTTTTTTGCCCCAATAATTGTATATACAATTATTGTGCTGAATATAATTGTGCTAACAAACAAAAGGCAACCATGCACCAACCAATTGCTACAACTAATACCATTCAATGCCCCGCACAGGCACAAAGATCCAACCCGGTCGAAATTGTGCATTTTCTGTCAGAGTCTCCCAAACACCTGACCTCACCGGCTCAACAAAATGAAAAAACATCATCCGGTAAACGGGAACAGGTCTGGCATGGAATTACCCCTGTTAACCCTTTATAACTAATAAACAGCAAGACATGTTAACAAAATATTTAACCCTGTTCCTGGCAACCTTACTGATCCGTTTTCCCGGCTCGGCACAAAATGAGTGGATCCTCAAAAAAGACAAGGACAGTATTAAAGTATACAACCGTGACAATGAACAATCGAAATTCAATGAGCTGAAAGTAGAAATGGCTCTAAAGGCCAGGCTATCGGATCTTGCAGCCCTTATCCTGGATATCAGCGATTATAAGAACTGGTCGTTCAATACCAAAAGTTCCCATGTGCTGAAGCAGGTAAGCCCATCCGAATTATATTTCTATTCGGAAATCAACTCACCCTGGCCTGCCGACAACCGCGATCTGTCATTGCATCTATTAATTACGCAGGATCCGGTCAGTAAGACCATGATTATAAAGATAAAGAGCGTACCCGGTCTCATCCCCGTCAAACCGAATACGATCAGGGTCCAAATGTCATACGAAACCTGGATCGTAACGAGACTGGACAAAACACGGATCCGGATAGAATACCAGTTAAAACTCGATCCGGGAGGATCGGTCCCCGCGTGGCTGATGAATACTTTTTCGGTGAAAGCCCCCTATGAGACTTTTAAGAACCTCCGGCAGCAAATTCAACAGTCCAAATACAGGAACGCCTCCGTTCCATTCATCAGTAACTGATCCGGATTAAAACTGCTGCCTGTCCGTAAGTAAAAAACGTTTGCCTGCCTGTAACTATAAAACTGTTTCCTGTCATCAACTATCGTAGATATATAAATGAAAAATGACCTCGCGAAAGCGATGTCCGAAAATGACCATCTGATGTCCCTGAAATATACCTTCCATGATCCAAAACCTAGCCAACTTTGTGTAGTAAGAATTAAGAATCGCCTACGGCCTTTAAACAATAACTAAAAACAATCAGATGTCGACCATCGAATTCAACCAACTATTAATCAGCCATACGGAAGGGCTAAAGCCTTATGCGATCAGTTTCACCCACGACGGGCAGGAAGCCAATGACCTCGTGCATGAGACCCTTTACCGGGCGCTGAGAAATCGTGAAAAATATAACGACGGAACCAATATCCGGGCCTGGTTATACACCATCATGCGTAATACCTTTATCAACAGCTATCGCAGGAGAAACAGGGAGAAAAAAATCTTTCATAACGGACTGCCGGGCTTTCTCTCCGATCATAGCGGAGCGGCTACCAGCAACCCGGCAGAAGCGACCCTTGTGTCTAAGGAGATCCTTACCGCCGTTCATTCCCTGCCGGACATCTTCCGGGTCCCGTTCACCCTGTATTCCGAAGGATATAAATACCAGGAGATCGCCGATATACTGAATATAGCACTGGGGACGATTAAAAGCCGTATCCATCTTGCCCGCAAATCATTGCGGGGACAGATCGCACGTTAAAGCCTGCAACGTTACCAAGGCATCGTCTGCATCGTTACCCGGTTGATCGGTCTGTAATCCTGTAATTCCACATCCGGGGAAATATAGCCTGGCCTGACCGGCTCTTCCTTCATGAGATCCGTGCTCAGGTATTTTTTATTGCTGTCTGGAAAAACAGTCACAACGGACAGATCGCTGTCCAGGCTGTTCTGCAATTGTATGGCGCCGACCAGGTTGGCCCCTGAAGAGATCCCGACTGCCAGTCCCAATTGCCGGGCTAGTTTTTGCGCCATCAGGATGGAATCCCCGTCGGATACTTTGATGATCGTATTCAATTCCTCCAGTTTCACGATAGCCGGAATAAACTCATCGGAAATGCCTTGTATCCGGTGAGATCCTGTTTTATGCCCAGTCGACAAAATGGGAGATTCGGCCGGTTCCAGGGGATGGATCTTTAGTGCGGGATTTCTCGACCTCAGGTGTTTCCCCACGCCCATGATCGTCCCTCCGGTACCCACACCTGCCACAAATGCATCGGGTGTAATATCAATCGACTGCAACTGCATCCAGATCTCCCTGGCCGTTGTCTTCTCGTGGGCCTCCGCATTATACCGGTTCTCAAATTGCCTGGGCAGGAATATTCTATCCTGTTCCCCTGCCATTTTTTCGCTGAGCGCGATGCTTCCCAGAAAACCCCCTTGTTCTTTGGATACGAGTATGATCCCGGCGCCCAGGCTCCGGATAATGTCCATCCTTTCCCGGCTCAGCCAATCGGGTATGATGATCTTCACTTCATGCCCAAGAGCCTTTCCGATTGCGCTAAAGGAAATACCGGTATTGCCGCTCGTAGCTTCTACGATCGTATCCCCCGGCAGGATATTTCCATGTTTGTATGCCTGCTGTAAAATATACAGGGCCATCCGGTCCTTGATACTCCCTGTCAGGCTGTAATGCTCACACTTGACGTACAATTTCCTGCTTTGCAGACGATACCGGTAGGCGATCTCCAGCATCGGCGTATTTCCGATCAAATGCCATAGGTGACGGAACGGGTCTTCCATGCGTAATGATTTTGTGACGCATTGGATAAATTAGGACATATATGGAAGACCGTGCCTCCCGATTACACAGTCAGCCGGTGACGGGGTATGAAGAGGTTCTATGGCTATACGAATGGGTTGAGCGGAATGTAACGGTAAGTTAACCGGTAATAGGCGTTTTTATCCTAATTTTGGAAAGAGAGGAAATTTAACTAATTTCATTGTTTAAACATTAAAATAATCGGATATGGCAAAAGTTAAATGGGCGCTGGATCCCACGCATTCGGAAATACATTTCAAAGTGAAACACCTGATGATCTCCAACGTCTCCGGTAAGATCACCAAATTCGACGCCAGCGTCGAAACCGAGGAAGAAGATTTTACGACCGCCAAAGTGAGTTTCTCCGCAGAAGCTTCTTCTGTGACGACCTTCAACGAACAAAGGGACCAACACCTTCAATCTTCGGATTTCTTCGATACGGCAAAATTCCCGCAGATCAAATTCACGATTACCAAATTAGAGAGTGAGGGAGCCGAAAATTATGAGGTATATGGGGACCTGACCATTCGCGATATTACCAAACCCGTGAAATTCGCCGTGGAGTTCGGCGGGGTGATCAAAGATCCCTGGGGCAATACCCGCGCCGGCCTGACCATCGAAGGCAAGATCAACCGCAAGGAATTTGGCCTGGTTTGGCATGCCGTAACAGAAGCCGGCGGCCTGGTCGTAGGCGACGATGTAAAACTGCACGCTGAACTGGAATTCGTCAAAGCATCATAAAATAGCTGATAGCTAAGAGCCGTTAGCCAGGCTTAGTTATGATCTTGATACTTTAAGATTCTGGCTTACAGCTCTTAGCTACCAGCTATTACGGCTTGTGGCTTTTCTTTGCAGCCGATAGCATATCTTTGCGCCATGCATTATGTCTCTGTTGAAGGATTGGGTAAATCCTATGGCGTCAAGCCCCTGTTCCAGAATATCTCATTCCATATCGAAGAAGGCGATAAGATCGCCCTGGTTGCCCGCAATGGCAGCGGCAAGTCCACTTTATTGAAAATACTGGCCGGCAAAGAGACCGCCGAAAGCGGTACCGTCTGGATCCATAAAGATGTGACCGTAGCCCTGTTCGAACAGGAGCCGGTCTTCCTGGAAGACAAATCCATCCTGGATAATATATTCCACCACAACCATCCCGTCATCAACGCGATAAAAGCGTATGAGACAGCCAGTGAGGACGGCGACGTCGACAAACTGACGGATGCCATCGTAAAACTGGATGAATTAAACGCCTGGGATTTCGATACGAAAGTGAAGCAGATCCTGGGTAAGCTCAATATCCATCATCTTCATCAGACGGCAGGGACCCTGTCGGGAGGACAACGAAAAAGAGTGGCGCTCGCCAAGACCCTTATCGACATCGGCTTCGAGCGCAAACACGTCCTGCTGATCATGGATGAACCGACCAATCACCTGGATATCGACATGCGCCATGCCCTGACCGTGGCGCTGCAAAGTTTCGCGGGCGGCATGGTGATCGTGTCCCACGATCGCCACTTGATCAAAACAGTCGCGGATTCGCTGTGGTTGG
>PLXD01000375.1 GCA_003151295.1 Chitinophagaceae bacterium
GGATGGAACGAATGCCTCATCACCTACGTACTGGCTGCTTCCTCCCCCCGCTATGCCATATGCCCGGAAGTCTATCACCGATGCTGGGCGGTAAGCGACCATTTTACCAATGGACGCAGCTACTACGGTATTACGCTGCCCCTGGGATTTGACTACGGCGGCCCGCTCTTCTTCGCCCACTACTCCTTCATGGGTCTCGATCCTCGCGGACTTAAAGACCGTTACGCCGATTATTGGGAACAGAACCGCAACCATACCCTTATCAACAGGGAACATTGCGTCCGCAATCCCAATCATTTTAAGGGTTATGGTCCCGACTGCTGGGGGCTCACCGCCAGTGATAATTTTGAAGGCTATAATGCCCATTCCCCCGATAACGACCTGGGTGTGATCTCGCCTACGGCCGCCCTCTCGTCTTTTCCCTATACGCCGGAATATTCCATGCAGGCGCTGAAATATTTTTATAATAAGAAAGGGGGCATGATCTGGGGCGCCTATGGCTTCACGGATGCTTTCAGCGAGACGAAGAACTGGTATGCCACATCCTACCTGGCGAACGACGAAGGACCTATCGTCGCGATGATTGAAAACTACCGCACCGGATTATTGTGGAAGCTGTTCATGAGCTGCCCGGAGATACAGGGAGGATTAAAGAAGCTGGGATTCGAAAGCCCCTGGTTGCATACACGCGATTGACGAACCGGAAGAATAAGCAAGATTGAACCTATTATATATAAAGTGAAAATCAAAACAAATAGCAGGCGTGGTATGATCATATCCGCCCTCCTGTACGGAGCAACTGTGTTGGCGCAGGGCCCGGCCCGGCCGGCTCCGACCATCCGGCAGTCAGGTTATCCCAATGCCGTTCAGGCAGTGGGCATTATCCGGGGATTATCCGACTCCACCCTGCTGGAGGTAGTGCAGCGACAGACCTTCCGGTATTTCTGGCATTTTGCCCATCCTGTCAGCGGCCTGGCGCGGGAAAGGGATAATATGGTAAGGGCTGAATATTATTGGGACTTTATTAATGAGGCGGATAGCGAACCCAATTTCAGCAAAGATACTTTTGGCCCCGAAGCCTGCGCGATAGGCGGAACAGGCTTCGGTATCCTTTCAACGATCGTGGCCGTTCAACGGGGATGGATAGGGAGAGATACGGCGCTGAGGCGATTGATCAAGATCGCCGATTTTTTAACAAAGGCCGATTGTTATCATGGTATCTATCCGCATTTTATGAACGGCGAAACGGGAAAAACCATTCCTTTCAGCCGAAAGGACGACGGCGCCGACATCGTAGAGACCTCCTATTTGCTGATGGGGTTTTTGTGCGCTAAAGAATATTTTAACCGGGATGCCCCGCTGGAAAGGTATTTCCGCAACCGGGTCGAACAAATGTGGACGGTCGCTAACTGGAACTGGCATAGCCAGGGTGGCAATAGATTATTATTCTGGCACTGGAGCCCATCCAATGATTTCGATATGAATTTCCCGGTCTTCGGCTGGGATGAAGCACTGATCACCTATATCATGGCCGCCTCTTCCCCCACCCATCCTATTTCAAAAGAACTTTATGAGAACTCATGGGTCAGAAGCCAATCCTGGAAGAATGGAAAATTGTACTACGGCATTCAGCTTCCGTTGGGAAATTTCGATTACGGAGGCCCGCTGTTCTTCGAACAATATACTTTCATGGGAATTGACCCCAATGGCCTGAGAGACGATAGCAGCATCGATTACGGAGAGCAGACGCGCAATCACACGCTTATCAACCGGGCTTATTGCATCGATAACCCCAAAAAATTCAAGGGTTACGGGGCCGATTGCTGGGGATTAACTGCCGGCGACAGTTACAAAGGCTATGTCGCGCATTGCCCGCAGGACGACCGGGGTGTCATTCAACCCACGGCGGCACTTTCCTCCTTTCCGTATACCCCTGAATATAGTATGCAGGCCTTAAAGCATTTCTATTATGACCTCGGCGATAAGATCTGGGGCCCCTATGGTTTTGCGGACGGCTTCAGCGAAACAAGGAACTGGTACGCCAAAACGCACCTGGCCATCGATGAGGGCCCTATCGTGGTGATGATCGAAAATTACCGGAGCGGGCTTATCTGGAATTTGTTTATGAAAATACCGGACGTGCGGAACGGGTTGAAGAAACTGGGCTTTCAGAGCCCGATGATAAAAAATTAAAGTATGCTCCTGCCAGATCGTGAAATCAGAAAGGGTCTGCCGCCCGGTGAGGACGATGGCAGCAGCTTTGAATATCAAAAAGAACAAGTTCCTGTGCATGTCTGTGAGGTAAAGTCGCTGGACGGACTGGAAGGTATGGAAGAGTTATATAATCCGGCCATTTTTCGATCGATGAAGGATGCTGAACCCTTTGCCCTGCAGAAAGCCATTACCATAAAAAATTCGTCTAAAGCGATTGAAATAGGCTGGTAACATGCAATTTGAAAAATATAATAAATGAAACGAAAAATCCATTGGTTAGGAATAGTGCTTGTATTTTGTTTTAAAGGATATGCGCAGCAGCCTGTCGCCACTGATCGTGCGGCACAGGCACGGCATGCCGGCCGTCCGGCGACCTATTGCAACCCCATCAATATCGATTATGCCTATACGCCCATACCTGATTTTACCACCTGGGGCCGCCACCGCGCTACTGCCGATCCTGTGATCGTGAATTATAAAGGGGATTATTACCTTTTCAGCACCAACCAATGGGGCTATTGGTGGAGCCCGGACCTCTTGAACTGGACCTTTGTCTCCCGGAGATTCCTTCGACCCTGGAATGAGGGATACGATGAGTTATGCGCCCCGGCCGTCGGCATCCTCGGGGATACGATGATCGTATTCGGATCGACATATACCCGCAACTTCACGATATGGATGAGCACGGATCCGAAGGACAACCAATGGAAACCCCTCGTAGACTCCTTCGCTATCGGTGGCTGGGACCCGGCATTTTTCACGGACGACGACGGCCACCTTTATATGTACAATGGTAGCAGTAATGCCTACCCGCTATACGGAGTGGAGCTGGACCGGAAAACATTGCAGCCCATCGGCGCCCGGAAAGAGACTTACTTGTTGCAACCCTGGAGATTCGGCTGGCAGCGATTCGGGGAATATATGGACAATACCTTCCTGGACCCCTTCATCGAAGGGTCCTGGATGACAAAGCACAATGGGAAATATTATCTGCAATATGGCGCTCCGGGTACGGAGTTCAGTGGTTATGCCGATGGAGTGGTAGTGGGAGATAGTCCTTTAGGACCCTTCGACCGGCCGCAGTCGGACCCTTTCTCCTTCCATCCGGGCGGTTTTGCCCGGGGTGCGGGGCATGGCAGCACGTTTACGGATAACAGGAATAATTACTGGCATGTCTCTACGATTACGATCGGCGTAAAGAACAGTTTCGAGAGAAGGCTGGGGATCTGGCCGGCCGGTTTTGATAAAGAGGACGTACTGTATATGAATGCCGCCTTTGGGGACTATCCGCATTACCTGCCCTCTGAAAACACCCGTTTACTGAGCAGCCCGGAGAGCAACGG
>PLXD01000470.1 GCA_003151295.1 Chitinophagaceae bacterium
ATCTTATTAAGCATGGGAAGGACCCCGGGATGCCCTAAGGTGACCGGGCTCACATGGGTATTGGGCTCTCCTCCAAAGGCGGCGCTGTCCCCACAGAACAACTTTGTCTGTGTCAAAAGCTGTGCGTGTACCTCTAGCCCTATCACTATTTCGTATGCATCGTAATTGGTCGACATTATAGCTGGATTTGCGCCCAGCAAAAGTACCGCATTCACCGCGTATTTCCCTACCCTTATTGGCGCTCAAATTCCAGCATAAAAGGGCTGCCCGCAGGCAACCCTTTTATTATAAAACCTTTATCTGTTACATGAGCCGCCTGTGGCGGCAAACATATAGGCCCCCTTGTCTGTTCCGGAGGATCTGATGCGGCATCCCTCTCACAAATCTGCGGTCTTCAGCCTCCGGGGGATCTTTATTTCCAGCTCCCGGTAGGAGCCATTCCTGGTCAGGCCGATCTTTACACTTGTTTTATCCTTGCCGTTCCGGGCTATTTCCGCCAGCGTAAGGGCGCTATTAACTTCTTTTCCGTCAAAGCGGGTAATGATATCCCCCTCTTTTATACCGGCTTTTTCGGCGAAGGAGCCCTCATCCACTTCCAGCACTTTCACCCCCTTTCCGTCCTCCGTGTCCTGCGCATGAATACCCAGTTTGGGCCTTCCCTCCTCCCGGTTCACCCCGAAGGGTTCACCCGGCCTGTTCAATCCATTGGGTCCATTCGGTCGATTCAAGCCATTCGGTCCGTTCGGAAGGGTCGGCAGATTTCTAAAATCAAAATCACCCATCCCGGGCAGGGTAAAGGTATCTGGTTCTCTCATCCTCCTCTTACCGGCGCCCAGTATGACCGCAACCTTCTCGTCCTTTCCTTCCCGTTGATAGGTGATGGTCACCTTGTCTTCGGGTTTGTATTTATTATGGATGGCATCGTATAGGTTATCCGGGTCCGTGATCTTTATTTCGTCCACCCCCGTGATTACATCTCCTTTCTGCAGTCCGGCTTTTTCAGCAGCGCTGCCCGGGGTGATCTCTTTAATTTTCGCTCCTCCTTCCGCTTCATTTTTTTCGGAATAGACCCCTAATAGTGCGGGTTTTACATTGTCTGGGCCCTCGTTCGCTCCATAGTTCCAGTCACCGCCATGGTTACGGAAAGGGGAAGGAGGGGCGAGGATACTCTTTTTCTTGCGGACGGAAATCGTGTCATTATTATATTGAGAGACCGGCATACCGTCCACAAAAACCTGGTCATCCCGGATCTCGACGGTCACTTTCGCGTCCTTTCCGGCTTTGCGCTTAATGACGATCTCATCATATTGCCCCAGTTTATCCGGATCATCGCCGGACCTGGCTGTTCTTCCCGGATTGCCTTCCCTATCAGGCTTTTCGGGCTTTTGAGGGTCGTTGGATTGCGCAAAAACACCGGGATGCAGCAGGAGGGCGAGGGCGGCCGTGCCTGCGATCTTAGCAAAAAATTGTTTATTCATCGGTGGAAGTTTTAAAATGAAGAATATAGAATTGAGTGACGACCCGAAAACAAGTACGTCTAATTTCGTACATCAAATATAAAGGATTTCCTGAAATACGAAAGTCTTCGGAAATGTTAAAATGGGAATCTTCGCGGATAAGGAAACTTGTAAACGGAGATTCTCTTATATTTGACGATTCTCTATATTTGACGAAACGTAATTTCATTTATACGTATTAATTTTTAACGCTATCTTAATTCTTTTAGATGAAGGATTTCATAAAAAAGCAAATAAAAAAAATCCCATACATTAAAAACCTTATAACACAACTAGATCTTTACAGGACGGATTATTATCCCGGGCATTATTACAGCCCGATAGTCTCCATCGAAGAGATTAAAAAAAAGGAAGGTGAAATTTTCTCCATAAAAGACAAAAATATACCGGGAATAGATCTGAATGAAGACGAACAGATCAGGCTACTTCATGAATTAGCCGTCAATTATGATTCCATCACGTTTAAAAGTGAGAAGCAGGACGGATTGCGATACTACTACAATAATAATCTTTATTCCTATTCGGACGCTATTTTTTTAAACCTGGTCATCAGGCACTTTAAACCGAAGTCCATCATTGAAATCGGTTCGGGTTACTCCTCGGCGGTAATGCTCGATACAAACGATATTTACTTCGATCATTCAATAAAGCTGACGTTTATCGAACCTTATCCCGAAAGGCTTTATTCATTGTTCAAGCCAGGCGATTTCGAAAATCATACCACCATTGTCAGCAATCTCCAGGATACCAGCCTTGATCGTTATAAGGAATTGAACGAAAATGATATTTTATTTATCGACTCAACCCACGTTTCAAAAGCGAACAGCGATGTAAATAAAATATTCTTTGAGATCCTGCCTATATTGAAAAAAGGGGTCCTGGTTCATTTTCATGACATATTTTATCCTTTTGAGTATCCCAAAGAATGGGTTTTGGGTTGGAAAGGGTTCGGATGGAATGAGGACTATGTCCTCAGGGCTTTTTTGATGTATAATGGCCAGTTTAAAATCCGCATGTTCAACACTTTTCTTGAGCATTTTCATGAAGATTGGTTTAAACAAAACATGCCCGATTGCTTAAAAAACACCGGCGGCAGTATCTGGCTGCAAAAGTGTTGAATCTTTGCTGGCGTTGAAAATTGCATGATGTTATTTAATAGCTATCCCTTTTTCAATAACGCTCTTACATTTTCAATCACTTGTGCCAGGTTGGAAACATCCTGGCCGCCGGCCGTGGCCAGGGATTTCTGGCCGCCGCCGCCGCCTTTGATCAGCGGAGCCACCTCTTGCCGGATTATACCCGGTGCATCGAAGCCTTTTGCGGCAGCCACGCTTTCATCGATGAGGACGGCCACAGCAGCCTTGCCTTCTATATTCGCGGCCAATATTACCAGGTAGTCCTTCAAGTCATTCTTCAGGTCAAAGCAAAGTTTCTTCAGCGCATCGGCATTACTGACTTCTACCTCTTCGCCTATGAAATTGACGCCGGCCAGGACCTGTACTTTATCCAGAAGCTGCCTGCGCAGATCATTCAACTGCCGGGTTTCCACCTTTTCCAGTTTCCTTTTCAGTTCCGTGTTCTCAGAAACGAGGTTATCCAGCGATTTCTGCAACTCTTTTGGACTTTTAAGGGTCTCGCGAATGCCTTGCAGAAGGACAAATTGTTCGTCAATATATTGTTCCGCGGCCTTGCCGCTCACAGCCTCTATGCGCCGGACACCGGCAGCAACGGCGCTTTCATGCCGGATCTTGAACAGGCCCAGTTCCCCCGTTGCCCCTACATGGGTTCCTCCGCATAACTCCACGGAGTAAACCGGATCTATAATGACCACCCGTACGCGGTCCCCGTATTTCTCGCCGAACAGGGCCATGGCGCCCGATTTCAAGGCCTCTTCTTTGGACATTTCGCGGATGACGACGGGAATATTTTCGCGGATCTTCTCGTTGACGATCGACTCTACAGCCGCGATCTCTTCGCCGGTCATCTTTGCGAAATGGGAAAAGTCAAAACGTAATGCTGAGTGATCCACCAGGGAACCTTTCTGAGCTACGTGTGTGCCTAATACCTTTCTCAGGGCTGCGTGCAAAAGATGGGTAGCCGAGTGATGGACTTCGGCGGCCTTTCTGCGGGCGCTATCTACTTTTGCGATGATCGCTGCTTTCGGATCAACAGGAAGCCCTTCTGTAAAATGAATAGTCAGCCCGTTTTCCTTTTTTGTATCGGTGACGGTAAGGGTCTGTGTGCCGGACTGCAGGATCCCTGTATCCCCTGCCTGGCCGCCGCTCTCTGCGTAGAAAGGGGTCGCCTACAGGACGAGTTGCCAGGACTCTTTGCCTTTTGTTTTTATCTTCCTGTATTTGACGATCCTCGTTTGCGTCTCCAGCAATTCATATCCTACAAATTCCGTCAACGGATCCCCGATCAGGGATACCCAGTCTTCGGTATCGAGCGCGGACGCTGCGCGGGAACGGGTCTTTTGCTGCTGTAACGCTTTTTCAAAACCTTCCCTATCCACGGACCAGCCTATTTCCTTCGCCATCAGATCGGTTAGATCGATGGGAAAACCAAAGGTGTCATTCAATTCAAAAGCGAACCGGCCATCTATTATTTGATCCTTCCGGCCCGCATCTTCTTTTATACCGGAACCTTCATTTATATAAGCATCGAATCGCTCAATCCCCGAAGCCAGGGTCCTCAAAAAAGCCTCTTCTTCCTCTTTCACCACCTTGGTCACAAAATCGATCTGTTGCTGCAATTCGGGAAAGACCTTTTCAAACTGCCCGGCTAGTCCCGGCATCAACCGGAACAACAAGGGCTGCTTAAAGTCCAGGTAGGTATAGTAATAACGCACCGCACGCCGTAAGA
>PLXD01000230.1 GCA_003151295.1 Chitinophagaceae bacterium
AAATCATAAGATCTCTAAAGAAGGTCTAGAAAATGCCCGCTGTACATCAACCTGTATGACCTTAAAGCGATTACTATATCAGGGTCTTTTGTGGAGGGGATTATACTTGCTCTCGGCATTTCTACTCAATATACTGTTTGCCAGGTATTATGGGGCGGCAGGCTCCAGCTCTGTATATTATCTGATTAACTTCTATTCCTTCGTAATTCTTCTTTCAAGTTTCAGCATCGAATCGGGGATGGGATATTTTTCGGCTTTAAAAGCAGTGGATGAAGCCCGGTTAGGGGCCCTTGCATTCTGCTGGACTACGCTTTTGTCGGCTATTTCCCTGCCCCTGGTGCTTTTTTTCTTCTCATTTCCCACTATTGATGCCGGATTATTCCGGCTGACGGCCCTGACTTATATCCCCGGCCAGTTATTGATAACTTTTTTCACCTCGCTATTCTATGCCAGGCACGACCAGGTTACGCCGAATAGTATCCTCGCTTTCGTTAACCTGGTATTGATTATACTCATACCCGGCCATGGATTATTGCCCGCTGATGCTCCATACGAAACCTATCTTACGATCTACTTTTTGGCTGTGCTGACGCAAGGGGTCACAATGGGAATCGCTTTCCTGGCAAGATCTTCGGCAGGCCTGTCCTGGTCTTTACCCGCCGCCGGCCAGCTAAAAAAAATATTCAGGTATTCCCTGATCGCTTTTATTTCAAATATCGCCTTTTTTTTAGTGTACCGGATTGACTATTGGTTTGTAAGAAAATACTGTACGCCGGTAGAATTAGGCAATTATATCCAGGTCTCCCGGATCGGCCAGATGCTATTGATCATTCCGGGAATTTTTGCCGGCGTGATCTTTCCCCGAACTACGGTAGCAGGAAATGAAGTAGCAGCTTTCCTTCTAAGAATGTCAAGATTATCGACTGTTTTTTTTTTTAGCCCTTTTTATTGTTGTTTTTTTTACGGGTCAGTGGTTATTTCCTTTTACTTTCNNCCGGGGACATTCTTTTTATTCCCTTATACAAGATCATCGCGGCAGCTGCCGTCAGCCTTGTTGGCTATTTTACCTGTATGATTTATTCCTTATGGCAATTCAAAAAAGCGAATCGCGCCGGTTTCCGCTCTTTTTTTATGCTGCAAAAAGAAGATTGGAAATGGTTGAAACAACAGATAATAAAAAAAAGCAACCCTTAGCATGAGGTATATCTTAAAACTGGCCGGATGGTATCCAAGTAGGGTAGATGTTTATAATGGGGATTTCGTACAACGCCAGGCGCAGTGCATTTCTTTATATCGGAAAGTCGTTGTGCTCTTTCTGACCAAGGATCCTTCCTTGCGTCCCGGTAAAGTTGAAGTTCAAAGATCGGAGCGGGGCGACCTGACGGAGTATATCGTATATTATTCGCAGGCCAGATTTTTTGACAAGGCCCTTTCTCTGTGGAGGTACCTGTCCCTTGCAAAAAAAATGGTCGACAGGATCAAAAAGGAGCATGGACGACCCGACCTGGCCCATGTGAATATCGTTTGGAAGGCAGGGTTGATTGCTTACTATCTTAAAAAATCCTTAAACCTGGAATATGTGATCACGGAACATTGGAGCGGTTACTATAAACAGGATCCCTTTGGCCTGCGGACCAAGAGCTGGTTCGAACGGAAGATCTATCAGAAAATTTTCNNTCGAAGCCACTTCTTTATTCATTCCGGTAAGTTCCGACTTGGGCAGGCAAGTGTCTCTCCTGTTTCATGGAATCCGGTCTGAAGTCGTTTATAATACGGTGAATACGGATTTTTTCAATTATCGGCCTTCGCATCCTGCTCCTTCTGTTAAGAGGCTCATACATGTTTCCACATTCGGTTATCCGAAGAATATAGAAGGGCTCTTACGCGTGATCGCCCGCTTAACCCCTGTCAGAACGGACTTTGAATTGGTGATGGTTGGGCCTTGCCCCGAAGCATTGAAGAGAGGGCTTCAAGAAAAAGGACTGTTGAATAAAAGAGTGTTTCTTACCGGGGAGATCCCTTACCGGGAGGTCGCCCTGCAGATGCAACAGTCCCATATAATGGTTCTTTTCAGCAGATTTGAGAACCTTCCCTGCGTATTGCTGGAAGGATTTTGCTGCGGAGTGCCCGCCATCGGCACGAATATAGGAGGCATACCGGAGATCATTAACGAGAAAAACGGGATAATGGTGGAACCCGGAAATGAAGAGGAACTTTTGAAGGCATTGCACACGATGCTGGATAATTATTCAGGGTACGACCGGAAATTGATTGCGGAAGAAGCCGCTGCCAGATTCAGTTATCAGGTGATCGGAAAGAAGTTTGCGGATATTTACGACCGGTTGCCGATAAAATAGCCGATGAAACAGGAAGGGCTCAACTTTTTAACTTAGCGATCAACTCCGCGTATTTCTGCATGGCAGTCTCCCTGGTCATGCCTTTCTGTGACGACCAGCCCTGATATTTGGCCTTGGCCACAAAATCGAAAGGATTTGACGGCGGGTCGGTATTCACATCGCCTTCCGTTGCCTGCTTGTAAAGAGCGTATAATTGTAAAAGGGTATCGTTGCTGGGCTTTTCGGTGAGATTTTTACTGTCCGTCACCGCCTGCTCAAATAAATTGCTCAGATCTGCTGTCATACCCTGATTTTTTGGTGAAAATAAGGTTTTTTTCAGCTACTGATCGTATGTTTCCTGTTTTGATCCTGCTTAAATACTAAAAACAATCCAATTGTATCTGCCGCCTGCCGCTTGCAGTCCGGAATTGCTTACTTTTGCAGCGCACTTTTAAACGGTTACAGACGGAATGAAGAATATCAGAAATTTTTGCATTATCGCTCATATAGATCACGGTAAAAGCACCCTTGCCGACCGGCTTCTCGAAATTACACATACTATTTCAGAGCGGGATATGCATGCCCAGGTATTGGATGATATGGACCTCGAACGGGAAAAGGGGATCACCATCAAGAGTCACGCCATCCAGATCAATTATCCCCATAATGGACAAGAATATATACTGAACCTGATCGATACCCCCGGG
>PLXD01000172.1 GCA_003151295.1 Chitinophagaceae bacterium
GCCTGGCAGGCCAGCTCGCCCCACCATGGTCCCGGAAGGGATAACAAGGTCGGCCGGGAAGAGATGATCGGTGCGCTGGCAGCCATAGAGGCGTGGCTAGTGTTCGATCATAAAGCACAATGGAAGAAATGGCTTTCTTATCTTGATACGATTGCCTCGCGGGTTTCAGGAATCGATAGCATTAAAACCTCGGTTCAGGAGCCAACCGGCCTTTCCAATAATAGTCCCGTGCTGGTTATTTCATGGGATCCCTCCAGACTGCATATCACCGGGGAGGAGTTGTCCGAGGAACTTGGCCGGAACAAACCCCGGATTGCATTTTCCTTTGGAAGGCGCCGTAATAGCACGGATGAATCCGGTTTAACCTCCATAAATATCACTGCTGGTCAAATGCAGCCCGGAGAAGACAAGATCGTAGCGGACAGGCTTTATGGCGCTCTTTCCCAAAAACGAACTCCGAAACCAACCGCCATGGATGCTCCCGCCGGGGTCGTCAGTGGTCGTTGGAATGTGAATGTGGAATTCTATAGTAGTAAAAGCCTTTTTACCTGGGTACTGGAACAGGATGGTAATTGGCTCCGCGGAATACATAACGGAACGTTTTCCATGCAGAATATAGCGGGCACCATCGAAGGGAACCAGGTAAAGATACGCAGCGCCGAAAGCCTCCCGGGCGATCATATTGCCTTCACTTACACGGGAACCCTTTCCCAGGACACCCTTTCCGGCTCGATTTACATGGTTGAATACGGAACTGCCAGGTTCACCGCCCAACGGTATAAATATCCGGAAGGACATATGCCCATAGCAGTTCCCGGGGGACCGCCATTAGCCACCTGATATTATCCGGCAAGCATTCATTATCAAGTATTCATTATATTTTAAGAAGCCGATATGTACCATCAAAAAAATCTCTTCAAAAGCCTGCCGGGACCCATGCTTATAGCCTTCCTGTCGCTTCTGATAAGTCTCGTTCCCGCTCAGGTTTTGCAGGCGCAGGCAAATGCGCAAACGCAAGTGCAGACTATTGATATTTTGTTGAAAGGAGGTCATGTTATCGATCCCAAAAACAATATTGACGCTAAAATGGATGTCGCCATTTCCGGAGGCAAGATAGCGCAGGTAGCTCCCGATATTCCCACGGGAAGCGCCAAAAAAGTGGTGGATGTAAGCGGTCTGTACGTGGTGCCGGGAATTATCGATATGCATGCACACGTATTCTATGGTACGGATCCGGGTTCTTATCTCGCCAATGGACATGATGGCGTGGCGCCCGATGCATTTTCATTTAGGGCCGGAGTGACTACGGTAGTGGACGCGGGCTCTTCGGGATGGAGAAATTTCCGGCTTTTTAAGGCGCAAACAATCGACAGGTCCCAAACACGGGTGCTGGCTTTTCTGAATATTGTAGGAAGCGGTATGTATGGCCGGTTCGAGGAACAGGACGTAACGGATATGAATCCTGTGATGACAGCGAACATGATAAAAAAATTATTCCCGGATATCATAGTGGGGGTTAAAGCGGCTCATTATTGGGGAGATTTTACACAGGTAGATCTTGCCGTAAAAGCAGGCAACTTGGCGGATGTTCCTGTAATGGTAGACTTTGGGGAACACCATCCCACGAATTCTATCGAAGAGCTGTTTATGAAGCATCTTCGTCCCGGAGACATTTTTACGCATGCCTACGCCAATGGGCCGACCGAACGGGAAACGATAGTGGATAACAATACCGGCAAGGTGAAACCATTTGTATTCGAGGCACAGAAACGAGGGATTATTTTCGATGTGGGCCATGGCGGCGGCGCCTTTTCCTGGCAACAGGCAATTCCGGCCATCCAACAGGGGCTCTTGCCGAACACCATCAGCACGGACTTGCATACGGCGAGTATGAATAGCGGGATGAAGGATATGTCCAACCTTATGTCCAAGTTTCTGAATATGGGCCTTTCCCTGCAGGAGGTCATTTTACGTTCCACCTGGAATCCGGCCAATACCATAAAAAGACCGGATCTGGGCAATTTGAGCGTAGGATCCGATGCAGACGTGGCGGTATTTAGTTTGCAAAAAGGAGATTTTGGATTCCTGGATGTTCGTAAAACAAAATTAAAAGGTACCGAGAAACTCGAAGCCGAACTTACTATTCGCGCCGGAAAAATAGTATGGGATCTGAACGGGATCAGTGCACCCCTCTGGAATGCTAAACCTGAATAGCGGCCAGGGTTTACTCAATCAATGGTTTCATGTGGTATATCTTTCCATTTTTTTGATTATGAGCTCCGACCGCTGTTCTATGCATTTTTCCGCTCAGCAAAAAAATCGGGATGCCAGTCTTAAAATGAGTAAATTTAGGGAACACTTATCGTTAAAAATTTGTCTATGGCATCTATAACATTGACGGTTAACAAAAAACAATACTCCATCGATGCCGACCCTCAAATGCCGCTTCTTTGGGTACTCCGCGACATTGTCGGCCTGAAGGGAACAAAATTCGGTTGCGGAATGGCCCAATGCGGGGCCTGCACGATCCACTTGGACGGCGAAGCGGTGCGCTCCTGCGTCACCCTGCTCGGAAGGGCGGACGGACAGGAGATCGTGACCATCGAGGGA
>PLXD01000564.1 GCA_003151295.1 Chitinophagaceae bacterium
AACGGCCTGGATAATGCGGTCGCCGTGGTCAGCCTCGGCAATCGCCGGCAGGCGGAAAACAGGAAGATCAGCCCGGCCGGAACCGGCAAAAACGCGGTTATCGGGTATATTCCCACGGAAGCCTACCCCTCCGGAATCATCGTGGCCAACCATCGTTTATATGTGACCAATCTGGAAGCCAAAGGGGCTCGTGTCTTATCCGACGCAGGCGGGGACATTCCAGCCGCCGGTAATAATACCATGGCATATAACATTCACAAGCAGTTGGCGTCCGTAAGCATCATCCCCATACCGTTAAAAACGGAATTGGCCGCTTATACGGAACAGGTAAAAAAAATGAACCTGTTCTACCGGATTGCCCTGACCAACAGGCCCCCCAGGTCTGGCAGGCAACCCGTGCCGGTACCGGAGCGGATCGGCANNTGTGATCTATATCGTCAAAGAGAACAAGACCTATGACCAGGTATTCGGCGACCTGCAGCAGGGACGGGGAATGCCCGCTCTCTGCATCTATGGGGACAGCGTCACCCCGAACCAACACCGCCTGGCATCGGATTTCTCCTTGCTGGATAATTATTATGCCTCCGGCAAATCCTCCGCAGAAGGACACCAATGGACGGATGCCGCCATGGTCTCGGATTATATCGAAAGGAACGTGCGCGCCTGGTTTAGGAGCTACCCCCACCGGCAGGAAGACGCCCTGGTCTATAACAAGAACGGATTCATCTGGAACAACGCCCTGGACCATGGCAAAAAGGTTCGTATATACGGGGAAGCCTGTTTAACGCATTATGACACGAAGCTGGGTTGGTTTGCCCTCTATGACAAATACACGAACCGGGAAAACATCGGGAGGTATAATACGAGCACCATTGCAAGGATCAGGCCCGTCATTTCCGCTGGCTACCCGGATTGCGACAATATCAATTTCACCGACCAGCTGCGTGCGGATATCTTCATCGACGAATTGACCAAGGCGGCCGCGGAACCGGGAGACAGCCTGCCCGCGTTCATAGAACTCTCCCTGCCCAACGACCATACCGCCGGCACCTCTCCCAGATTCCCGACGCCCAGAGCCATGGTGGCCGATAACGACCTGGCGCTGGGCAGGATCGTCGATGCGGTTACCCATAGCCGTTTCTGGGATTCGACGGTCATCTTCGTGACGGAGGACGATTCCCAATCCGGCTGGGACCATATCTCCTCCTACCGGACCACCTGCCAGGTGATCAGCCCCTATTCCACCCTTAACAAGACGATCCATACCCAATACAACCAGACATCCATGGTAAGGACCATCGAGCAGATCTTAGGGCTCCCGCCCATGAACATCATCGACGCGACCGCGTTGCCCATGTTCGACTGCTTCACCGCTACAAAATCCGATTACCGGTATCGGACAATCGCCAACAGGATTCCCCTGCGGGAAATGAACAAGCCCTATAGCCTGCTCAAAGGGAAGGCCTTGCAGTACGCCAGGCTCTCTGCCAATTCCGCATTCAGGGAAGTAGACGGGGGCGATGACGATCTGATGAACAGGATCCTCTGGTTTGCCGCGAAAGGCGATGAAAAATATCCGGGCAATCCCCGGTAGTCGCCAGGATCACCGAAGACAGTCTTTTTTCCCAGGCTGGCAAAGAGCAGGACACAAAAGAACAGGACCGATCGGCAAAAGATCATATATTCATTAAATCGAACAGCAAGTTTTTTAAAGTCCATTTCTCCGAGATCGTTTACATCAGCGGCCTGAAGGATTACCTTAAGATCCATACACCGGAATATACCCTGGTAACGCACCAGACCATGAATGAAATGGAAAAATATTGCCGGCCACGCAATTCATCCGCGTTCACAGATCCTATATCGTAGCGGTGTCGCGTATCAAAGCCATATCCGGCAACTCGATAGAACTGGAGAAGAAATTCTCCTGCATCTCTAATTCTTCCGCTGCCTTAATTCTCCATCAACTACTTCCCCCCCGGCTCACAATGCGCCCGGAGATAGCTGGTATAGATCGTGGACAGGTGGCGCCGGGTCCCTTCTCCCTCACGGATGCCATGGGTCCGGTTGGGATAGGCCATGAACTGGAAGACCTTATTGTCTTTAATCAGCTCGTTGAGTAACAGCTCCGCGTGCTGGTAATGCACGTTATCGTCCCCCGTTCCATGGATAAAGAGCAGATTGCCTGTCAAATTTTTCGCATAGCTGATGGGGGAACCTTTCACATAATCCTCGCGGGCCTCCTGGGGCAGCCCCATATATCTTTCCTGGTAGATATTGTCATAGCGAGTCAGATCGCTTTCTGCAGCGATGGCAATGCCCGTCTTATAAAGTTCAGGGTATTGGAAAAGCAGGTTGAGCGTGCTCGAACCGCCGCCGCTCCATCCCCATACTGCTATCCGGCTGCTGTCGACGAAAGGCCATTTGAGGATCTCTTTGGCAGCCATGGCCTGATCACGTATGTTGAGCCTGCCGATCTGCCGGTAGATGGCTTTTCTCCAGGCCCTGCCCTTGGGCGCAGGTGAGCCGCGGTTGTCCAGGCTCATGTAAATATAACCGTCCTCGGTGAGCTTGGGATACAGAAAGTCAAATCCGGTCCCATATCTGTCCACAACGGTCTGAGCAGCCGGTTCCCCGTAAACATAGAAAAGGACCGGGTATTTTTTAGTGCTGTCGAAATGATCGGGCTTCACCATCCAACCGTCCATGCTCACGCCATCCACCGTTTTGACAGTGAAGAATTCCACCCGCTTGCGGACTTTCGATTCGAGGATCTTATCTGCTATTTTCAGGTCGGCGCCCAGGGCCTTATGCTTGGGCAGGCTGACCCATTCTTCAATCGGTTCGGTATTGGCACTGCTGAAATCATGTTGCGCATAAACCCCACCGGGTGAAATATCATAATCGTGAACACCGGGCTGATCGGCAAGGGAAAGACGTTCCGGCTTGCCTTTTCCGTCGAGACGTGTCCGGAACAGGTACTGCTGGGTAGCATTGTCAGGAGAAGCCATAAAGTATATCCAGTTGTTCTTTTCGTCAATCAGCTTTACGGTGATGATATCATAATCCCCCCGGGTGACCAGGCTCTCTTTTTTGCCGTCCCGGCTCATGCGATAGATATGACGCCAGCCGTCTTTTTCCGATACCCAGAGGAATTCCTTGCCCGCGTTAAGCCAATCCCATCCCGCAACAACCCCTTCCTGCCAGGCGCCCCGGCATTCGATAAAGGCACTGTCATGCTCTTCATAGATCGGGTGTGTATTGCCCGTCGCTATATTGGAGACCAGGATGGTTGATTCATTCTGCTTGCGGTTGAGCTGCTGCAGGATCAGTTCCTGGGCGTTGTCCGCCCATTCCATCCTGGGAAGATACGTCTGCCGGGGATCTCCCGGGATCTCCATCCATTGGGTAGTCCCTGAAGCCAGGTCGACCACCCCGATCTTATAGGG
>PLXD01000496.1 GCA_003151295.1 Chitinophagaceae bacterium
CCGCTGACAGTCAGGTTGGAGGCGCGACCGAAGAAGTCCTCTTTAAAATCGATCGTACCGTCCTCATTGCGGGGAGGATTGTCGAAAGGCAGCGTTGTCACCCGGAACATCTCACCGGCGCCTTCTGCATCCGACGCACTGATAATGGGTGTATGCAGGTAAACAAAGCCTTTCTCGTTAAAAAACTTGTGTACTGCAAAGGCCAGTGTGTGGCGAATCCTGAAGATGGCGCTGAAGGTATTGGTCCGGAAACGCAGGTGAGCGATCTCACGCAGGTATTCCAGGCTGGNNTCCAGAGAAAAGGCTTTTAACTCTGATTTTTGTCCTTTGCCCAGCGACGGGACCATTTCGCCTGTCACTTTCAGGGAGGCGCCGGGCGTAATTCGTTTCAGAAATGCTTCATCATAGGTTCCCAGGGCCACGACTACCTGCAGGTTGCTGTTGGTTGAACCGTCGTTGAGTGCGATGAATTGGTTGTTGCGAAAGGTACGTACCCATCCCATCGCGGTCACCTGTCGATTTTGCGGCTCGGCAGCCAGCAAATCTTTGACTTTCTCTCTTGTATTGAACATAATCTGATCGTTAAGGTCGGCAAAGATAATCACCAATTGCACTGCAAGTGGGATTTCATGGATTTTATGCCTGTTTCCGCCCTTTCTCCATGCCTCCGGCTTATTGGCTGCAGGGGCATTTTATACCTCGAAATAGGTTGGTAAACAGGGCATTCCAAAAATAATTTTTTGATTTTGCATGTTTTTGTACTAAAATTGCATTGGAATTAAGCTGATTAGTTCTTATCCAATGCTCACAGCTCATCAGTTTTAGTCATTCCGTTCAGTCAATAATCAAAATTCATTTCAAAAACATTTTCAAGTAAACAGGGTGACTGTTTGAATAGTGTTTAACTCTCAAGTTATTTTATGTACGATATTCTTCAATTGAACGACATGCTCGTTCCTGAACTGCTCGATATTGTGGAACAGTTAAAAATTACCGGTGCCAAGAAGCTGAGCAAACAGGAACTTGTTTATAAAATACTCGATAAACAGGCAGTCGTTGCGAGTGAGACAAAAACAGAGGCGACAGATGAAAAACCCAAGCGCAAACGCATCATAAAGACCACTACGGCTAATTCCAGCGAAGAGGCGATCGTGGAGAGCGAAGAGGAAAAGCCCAAAAAACCTGAAATAAAGGAAATAAAGGAAAAATCTGAAATAAAAGAAGCAAAGGAAATAAAGAAAGAACCCCGCAAGAAGGAAGAGAAGCCGCTGATCAGAAAAGTCAGGAAAAAAGAGGAATTAGAAGAAACAGCGCCGGTTCAAAATACCTCGTCCCGCTTTAATGATTCTGATGATATGAGAGGCGGTGGAAATGAGGGAAATGAGGAAGATGGCGATGACCAGGAAGGAGAAGAGGAAAATGGTCAGCATTCAAACGACGATTCGGAATCGATTCAGGAAGTGAACAGATCGTCGGAATCCCAGGCCGGCAAAATGTATCCCCAGCGCCGTAATGATGCGTTCAATATCGAATTTGACGGAATAATCCAGGCGGAAGGCGTTTTGGAAATGATGCCGGATGGATATGGATTCCTGCGTAGCAGCGATTATAATTACCTTTCTTCCCCGGACGATATCTATGTATCTCCTTCCCAGATCAAGCTGTTTGGTTTAAAGACAGGTGACACGGTACATGGAGCGGTAAGACCTCCGAAAGAAGGAGAAAAATACTTTGCCTTGCTGAAAGTAGAGACGATCAATAGCAAGGGGCCGGAAGAAGTCCGCGATAGGGTGCCTTTCGATTACCTGACACCTTTATTCCCTTTCGAGAAGCTGACTCTTTTCACGACGCCTACCGATTACGCTACCCGCATTATCGATCTGTTTACGCCGATCGGTAAGGGACAGCGCANNTGATCGAAAAAGCCAAGCGTTTGGTCGAGCACAAGCGTGATGTGGTGATCCTGCTGGATTCCATCACCCGCCTGGCACGTGCCCACAATACGGTGGCTCCGTCTTCAGGGAAGGTCCTGTCCGGTGGTGTGGAAGCAAATGCCATGCAAAAACCAAAGCAATTCTTTGGCGCCGCCCGTAAGATAGAGAACGGCGGTTCCCTCACAATACTTGCTACCGCCCTGATCGATACCGGATCCAAAATGGATGAAGTGATCTTCGAAGAATTTAAGGGTACCGGTAATATGGAATTACAACTGGATCGCCGCCTGGCCAACAGGCGAATATTCCCGGCCATCGACCTGGTCTCTTCTTCCACCCGCAGGGATGACCTGTTATTGGAAAGAGAAGTATTGCAGCGCATGAACCTGCTGCGTGTTTTCCTGAATGACATGAATGCCGAAGAAGCCATGAATGAACTGCTGAAACGTATGCGTGGCACCAAGAGCAATGAGGAATTCCTTGCCAGTATGAACAGCTGAATGGGGTCTGCCAGCCGAAAGAATCAGCCTCAGAATCATCAAAATTATCGGAAATGATCCCTGGGGAATTGAATGGATCCTCTCATCAGTCCATGCCGTCTATCAGTCCGTGCCGTCCATCAGGCCAGACCGTCGATCTTCTTAGACAGTTTCCTATCCTTTTCCGTCACGATATCCCCTGCATCATGCGTGGATAGCCAGATTTCCACCTGGTTGTATACATTGGTCCATAGAGGATGGTGATCCATCTTTTCAGCAATCAGCGCTACGCGCGTCATAAAGGCAAAGGCCTCTGAAAAGTCTTTGAACTTAAATTTCTTTTTTAAGGAGTTGTTTTCTTCGGTCCACATAGGGGGTAGTATTTAGTAGTGAGTATAAAGTATTAAGACAGATACCGCTTGGGGTCTATCATTAACACCTGAACACGAACATAAGTTGTAAAAAGACAATTCAAGTCTAAATACCTGATACTATATATTCAATACTCACTGCTTCAATCAATTAAACTCCCAGTTGTATTTATCCAGGTTTGCAACGCAAAGATTCAGAAGGTCAATGTTGCCTTTGATATCACTTTTGTCGGCCATTTCGATAACCGAGTGGATGAAACGTGTTGGGATAGAAACGGCCCCTGCAATGGTTCCGTATTTGGCCATACGCTGCATACCTGCCGTGTCGGTTCCTCCGGCTGGCAGCAACTCGTTCTGCCATTTGATTTTGTTCTTATCGGCCAGCTCTTTCATATAGCGCACCATGCGGTAGTCGCAAATGGCTGAGCTGTCCATAATTTTAATCGCAACACCTTCGCCCAGTTTGGTAACCATTTCCTCCGGTTTGGCGCCCGGAGTATCGAATGCGATGGTGGTGTCAATACAGAAACTGAAATGCGGGTCAATGTGGTGAGCGGCAACCTGTGCGCCTCTGATACCCACTTCTTCCTGAACGGTAAATACACCGTAAAAATCATAAGGTATTTTTTTGCCTTTCAACTCCTTCAAAGTTTCAATCAAAATAAAAACAGCTACCCGGTTATCGATCGATTTGCAGTTGACGCAATTACCCATTTCAATCAGCTCACGCTGACGGGTTACTACGCTGCCTACTTCTACCAGCTTTATCACTTCGTTTTTCTTCATGCCCAGGTCTATGAAGTAGTCGGTTAACTGAAGTGGTTTCGCTTTTTCTTCAGCGGTCATTAAGTGAACAGGCTTGGTGCCCATTACGCCTGTTACATCCTTTTTGCCGTGCACTAAAACTCTTTGTGCCGTCAGAGTTTTAGGGTCGAAACCACCCAGCG
>PLXD01000321.1 GCA_003151295.1 Chitinophagaceae bacterium
CCTGACATGGTCTGCTTTCCCGTAAACAACAGGTATTACATATCCTCCCGGCGTTTCGAACAGATTGGCCCTGGCCAACCCATTTTCGACGTCTATCACATGTGGCTTCAAGACCCATTTCCGTCCGCGCATCAGGCGTAACAGGGGGGCATATTCGATATAATAATGATCGACAAGGGTATCCGGCATGATGGAATGGTCATTGGCGGGGTAAGGGCACATCGGGAATACACCCATATAAAGATATTTCTGAAAGAAGTTGTCCACCCCTTCTTTTTCGACGGTGGCCGCCGCATCCGTCCATCCCAGCGCAGGCTTCTCCACGCAAAGGAGGGCGCTGAGATTCAAGGGAGCTCCGGCATAGGTGAATTCGTCGAAAATACCATCGGCCTGCTTCAAAAGATCGATACGCTTATCGTGGTTGTTGACGAATATGCTCTTTCCCGCATGATGCATCACCGGTCCCAGGGTATCCATCAGCTGTTTGAAAGAATGTATAAGCGAACGCACCGGCTTATCGCCAAACCATGTCCTGCCATCGTCGGCCTGCTCATTGAACATACGCAACCAGTCCATCCTGTCGATACAAATGCCATCGGCGTCGGGTATTTCCCGAATATGCCGCTGTGCCTGTCGAATCAGGAAATCTTTGTACGTACTGTCGCCGCAATCCATAACAATCCCATCTTCCCAGGTATATAGCGGTCCGCCCGGGATTGTTCTTCCTCCCTCCTCCAGCTTCATATTCATTGGAGCCGGGAAGACCGCGTGAGGCAGTTTACGATAAAGAAAGGTATTGCAATCCTTCCACCAGTCGGTTTCCGGGCCGGGGGTAAGAGGAGGAGCCGGATATTTCACGTGGGCCCCGAACTCGGTCACATTGAAATAATTNNTATTCCTCCATCCCGCTCATTGAAATAGTGCTGTCCCCGAAACGCTTCCAGCTTTGATGCCTTTCTATTGGAGGCAGGAACATGCCCATATAGGGAAAGTCGAAGCTCGCTTCCCAGTTCGTGGTAAAATCCATCTCCCGCATCTTATGATTTTCAATTACTTCAAAGGGCCCGGCATAAGCTCCTGTTCCTGCCAATCGATAAGACCGTTTATTTTGGGGCTGAAANNCGTGAGCCGTAATATCCATAGAGAATCGCAGGGGATGGTCCCTGGAAATGCGGTTAAAAAGCCTGCTGAAACGAACAAGGCCTTTCCGGTTCGTATTCATTACCAGGTCTATCAAGTCATCCGCAGGAGATAGCGCAAAAGTAAACCCGATATCTTCCCCGGGCTCCAGTATCGAACACATGGGAATGCAGAACAGGTTACCCTGGAAAGGACAGACCGCAATACGTGGATCCTTATAGGTAAAATACGGAAGACCATAACAATAGTTCTCATCCGCAAAAGGAACGGCAACCAGGGGATCTACGCACTGATTATTCCCCGGCCCGATAAACCCTGTCCCTGCCGAGCCCCCCGCGACAGGTCTGAGACTTTCCAGCAATCCCTTATCCGCAGTGGAAGAATCGTATTGAGGGGAGCCCCAGGCAGTCCAGAAACGGGTCCGTTCCGTTGCAGTATATTCGAATTCGGTATTGATTTCGCTACTCCATGGCCGGCCCACACCGCAGATCTCCAACTCCCAGCGTATACTGCTCCCCGATGGTATAAATTTTTCAGTGAGGATGCAGGATTGTTGCAGTGAGTCATCCACCAATGTCCTTGTAAACAAGAGGGCGCCTTCTCTATTTTTCCGGACGATGGTACTGCCCTGCTGCCGGCATCCCGTAATCCCTGAAAAAGCAATCAAGGGCCTTTCGACAGCATTTTTTCCACATTTTATCCGGAGGATCCTGCCATCGGGTGACAGGACGATCCCGATACCTTTCGCAACGACAAAATAAGAAGCCGGAGGATCGCCGGGATTAGCCGCCCGGGAATTGAAAGGCAGAAAAAAAAAGGGAATAATGCCAGAAAGCAGGCACAGCTTTAGTCGCATACAATAAGAGATTTGAGAGGACAAGATCAAATATATCTCATTTCCTCGTCCAATATCTTGTTTTTATCTCTTTTTCCCAAGCAGGAGACCCATGATCCTGTTATACCGGCCGCGGGTAATGAGCGTCATAGAATTATAGTCAGGCTGATAGGGTGTATCCGCACATTTTTCTTTAGCAAGGAGATGAGCCTGGTGCTTGTCTGCGGCTTCGATGGCAATGCGACGGGGAAAACGAAATCCTTTCTCTTTCCCTTTCACTAATACGGAATAAAACGGCATACGATACAGGTTAGGGTTTTTTCTGAAAGGTCATCACAAAAATGATCCCGCTTAATAATCCCGAAAAAGCTATGAAAGTATCCGGTCCTATGTGCAGGATCGCATTGATAAAGAGGATCTGAATAAGCATAAGCATTGCGGAAATCGCAATCAGGGCAGTCTTCCTTTTGGGTTTCTTCATCTTGCAGTTGGCCAGGCCAAAGAAAGAGATCAATGAAAAAAAAAGACCTGCAAGCGTTGTCATATTCCACAAAGTAAAGAAAGCTGTGCTCCTTTCAAATAGCAAAATAGCGAGGTATTTTTCCGGGAAATGAACCGGGTGATTACGGATATGCCAGCAGATCGCGCGGCTCTAACTCCAATCCGTGCGCAAGAGCCAGGATGGTTGAAAAGAGGGGATTGGACCGGCCGTCCTCGATTTTCAGCAGGTGGAAAGTCTCCAATCCCGCCGCCCGGGCCAGTGCCTGCGGACTCAGGTTCCGCTGCTCCCGCAGCTCTCGCAGATGCTGCCCAAACTTCTTCAATACTATTTCTTTTTTTTCCATTTGGGAGGAGCGACGAATAAATTGAATGAAAATGATTACCCTTTCTCGTAGTCTAAAAGAGCAGACGGATGAGTTTCCAGGGCGCCAGCTAACTGTAACAACGTTGTGAAGGTGATATTGACCCTTCCTTTCTCGATCTTTGCGATCTTACTGTTATCGATACTGCAAGCATACGACATTTCACGAAGACTAAGTCCTTTCTGCTTTCGCAGTTTTTGTAAGTTTTCTCCGAATTTCTTCAATGCTTTCCTGTCCGAGGCCTTTATCATTATAATTTATTCTGAGGAATCCGAAAGATGAAAGATTTTTTCTAAATATTTGAGGTCTAATAAGACCGCATTGTAAAAATAAATATCTTTGAATACAATCCTGCAAGTAAAGGCAAGTACGAGGGACCCAAGTACGGGGTCCTGAGGGTCTATTTTGGTTAAGTCTTCGTTGCATAGCAGGTCTGGTATCACTCTTTAAAACACAAAACTATGGGTATCAAAAAAATTTCTATCCTGCTCGCGGACGATCATCACCTATACCGGGAAGCATTNNGTTGTCAATAGCCCTTTTAAGAGATAAAGAGATACAAATTACCGGCCTGTGCGGCAATGGCCCCGACGCTGAAAAAATGTTCGGAAGCCTTCAGCCTGATATCCTCTTGCTGGATATCACCCAGTTGCCGGCCAGGGGATTCAGCACGTCGGAAAAAATCCTCGCCCTTTACCCGGACGCAAGGATCATCGCATTGTCCACTTTTTTCATCGACACTTATGCAGAAAGAATTCTCACCGGAGGTATAAAAGGATACCTGGTCAAATCGATG
>PLXD01000631.1:0-7301 GCA_003151295.1 Chitinophagaceae bacterium
GGGAGGTGTTCTTTTCGATGGCGTTGCCGACTACGATCATATTAGCGCCGGCCTTGCAGTTTCGATACGCTTTTTCCGGATCCCGGATGCCGCCGCCGATCACCAGGGGTACTTCGATATGTGCGGCGACTGAAGCGATCATTTCTTCCCGTATGGGATGACGCGCTCCGCTGCCTGCATCCATATAGATCAGTTTCATCCCCAGCATTTCCCCTGCCATGGCCGTGCAAAGGGCGATCTCATTTTTATCGGCCGGGATGGGGTTGGCATTACTAATATAGGAGACGGTAGTCGGCGCTCCTCCATCGATGACCATATAGCCGGTGGAAATAATTTCCAGGCCACTCTTGCGGACGGCAGGAGCAGAGATAACATGCTGACCGATAAGTAATTCGGGATTTCTGCCCGATATAAGGGATAAATAAAGCAGTCCATCTGCATAACGGGACACCTGGGAAGGAGTGCCGGGGAACAGGATGACGGGGATGGAACAATTCCTGCGAATATGCTGAACGACCTCATCAAGGTGATTGGAAATGACGAGACTGCCTCCCACGAGCAAATAATCCACTCCCGCGCTGACGGCGAGGCTGGTAAGTTTATCGATCTTTTCCGTATTCACATTGTCCGGATCGATCAGAACGGCAAAGGATCTTTGACCCTTTCTCTTCTTTGCCAACAAGGACTCGTAGATGGATTGCTTCATTCGCTATTGCCGTTGGGTAGTAGTGCAAAAATGCGAAAACTTTTCGGCTTTAAGGGTGTAATTCCATGAAATCATGAATTCTAGTATTTTGAACCCTATAAACGCAAACAGGCGTAAATGTTAAAGGGAATTAGGGAAAATGTTACCCATAAAGGGATCAGATGTAATACATAAATAATTGGTTTTCACATATAATTTGTTAAAAAGCCGTTACTAGCCTGATCAGGGACCTCCCGATTAAACCTTGGCTTTTTTATTGCTTCCTATTTACCGGTACTTCTTACATACACCAATTAAAACAATTATGAAAAGCATGATCATTAGAAAAACAATAATTACTGGGGTCTGTATATGGATGATTTCTCTTGGAATGTCAGCGGCCAACGCACAAATTAGTATCGGGGTGAGTATATCGGCGAGGATCGCTCCTCCTCCCTTGCTTGTATATACACAGCCCCTTTGTCCGATGGATGGGTATCTGTGGACACCTGGCTATTGGGCATACGATGATGTGGACGGGTATTATTGGGTACCCGGGGTCNNTTTATGGTTGGCACGCCGGTTACTGGGGACCTCATATCGGTTTCTATGGTGGCGTAAACTATGGATATGGATACGGGGGATCTGGTTTTGGCGGAGGAAGATGGGATGGAGGACACTTCCGTTATAATACCGCCGTGGTAAATGTAAATACTACAGTAATACATAATACCTATGTGGACCGCACGGTCATCAATAATACGACTGTCGTAAATAACCATACCAGCTTCAATGGCGGCCCAGGCGGCATTCAGGCCAGGCCGAACGCCCAGGAGCAGGTAGCGATGAACGAGCGACATGTTCAGGCTACGGCCGTGCAGGCTTCCCACCAGCAGACAGCAAGCCATGACCGAAACCAGTTCGCCTCGGTAAATCACGGGCGCCCTGCCACCGCAGCGATGAATAGAGTAAATGGCAGCCGTTTCAATACACAGGGGCATGCTACGGCTAACAATACCTCGCCAGCCCATACAAATCCGGTAAACACACGAAATGCCACTACCCATACGACAAATGCGAATCCTCGCGCACCCCATACGGCCAGCCAACCGCATCAGGTGACACAGTCTCGCCAGATGCCTCAGCAGCATACGGCCAGCCAACCTCAGCAGCAGCAACATACGGCGCAGCAACATCAACAAGCAGCGCAGCAACATATGCAACCGCAGCAACATATGCAACCGCAACAACATACGCAACCGCAGCATGCGAACGCGCCTCAGGGTGGCGGCGGAGAACCCCATGAAAGACCAAGGTAGGCGAGTGGGAGCTATTGGATTTTAAATACTATGCTGGTGCTGGTACCCCTTTCGGGCCCTTCACGGGTGATATCTATAGTGCCTTCATGACTTTCAATGATATGCTGGCATTATATAATACCATGCCCGCGCCCAAAGTTTTCGTGGTAAATCCACGTTCAAAAAGCCTGGTGGAAATGGATTATTTATTCAACCCATCCCGGATCCCGAACCATATAAAGCCCCGGCTGTCCTGTAAAATACTGGTTGCATTGCGCTGGGAAAGCCCCTGATCCACTCCGAAATGCTGAAAACGGATGCGTTGTTTCTGGGAAATAGCAGCAAGACCGATGGCTTGCAGTAAGATGAGAAAAAGGTCCGGCTATTGCCCCGTCAAAACCTTTGCCGCCGTCCCCGATCTCCAACACCAGCAGATCAGCAGTGGTGTGTGCCCGTATGGAAATTGTCTTTTTTCCCTCCTGTATCCCAATGTCTTCTATACTGTTTTTGAGTATATTGAGTATGACCTGCATCAGCTTGGTGCGGTCCCCTTTTATAAGAGGCAGTTCGGCTGGTATATCAGAGTCCACAATGATAGCTTTCTTGTCAATAGCAGTAAAAAGCATAGCCAAACTGTCATTGACAATATTTCGGAGGTTCACCGGCTTTCTTTCCTGTGATTCATAGCCGGAGATATATTGCCGCTGGATATCCAGTATTTCCTGGATGTTTGCAATGATTTGGAACTGCTCTGTAATGGATTTATTTATTTCATCCCTGACGCTCCTTTGTGTTTGCTCGATGCCGCTAAGCATCTTTACCACGGCACCTGCTTTGGCCTCCACACGGACTCGGCTATCAGCGGCTCCTGGCTCGCGGAAGCCACCAGCACGGTGAATACCGCCACCCATTATGTCCAATATGCTGCTTCCTCCAGTTCCTTTATCGGGGCCACGGCTTCCCACCAGGGGACCTCATTACTGCCCATTACGCTGATATCCTTCGGTGGCAATTGGAATGGCAATGATGTTGCGCTGGAATGGGTGGTCGATCAGAGCGCGGAGACGGTAAACTTCGATGTTGAAAGTTGCCCGGATGGCGTAAGCTGGAAGGAGATCGGGGAAGTGGCTGGTCAAAACGGAAATGGTGTATTCTCTTACTCTTTTAACGACAGTGATCCTTCAGGCAATACCTTCTATTACAGGCTCAAACTCCTGCATGCCTCGGGGGAATTCACTTATTCCAATATCGTGAAACTGCAAAAAGGAGCCAATGGCAATGCTGTCCGCCTGATCGTCGGCAATAATGGGGTATCCGTTTATTTCACGGGTGAGCAGCCCACGGCTATCCGGCTTATTAATGTATCGGGACAGATCCTCCGGTCGGATAGGGTCAGTAGGCAGGAATATGATTTGAATGGATTATTTCCGGGTGCTTATTTCCTGCAATATGAAATAAACGGTCAGTGGTCTGTCCGGGAATTTGTGGTCCAATAATCAGTTAGAGGAATAGCGGGGAAATATTTTCAGAGGGTAAAATAAGATAAAATAAGGTAAAATTAAGTAGATAAAGCCGTCTCCTATGTTTGTAAAAACCAGGGGACGGCCTCTTTTTTATGATCAGATATATTGGCTAATAACGGTTTATGTATGTATTAATTATGTCTATGAACTTTCAGGACCCTACTTTCCTGAAGGGAATAGCATTTTAATCCATTGCATCTATTTTTAACATTTTCGCCGATTTTATATAGGTAGCATTTTTTTTCAATCTTATCAAAAGATTTTTAGTCAGGACCTGGTTCGAAAATGTGCAAAAATCAAAGAACGCAATGGGGATCTACGCCCGGCAAAACAGAACCATTTTTTCCACAGACTGTTAATATTTAGCAGGTGGAAATATGGAAATCAAAAAATACTTTCGTTATCCCCGCACTCTGGTAACAATTTCTTAACAAACCAACAGAAACTATCCATATGGCAAATAAAAAGCAGTCCATGAATGGCCTGGAATTCAGCCGACGTTTCACGAAAGAGGATATGAACGTATTCGACCAGTTTGCCTATGACTGCCGTAGTTCCGTGATCAGGAACCCGAGCGGCGAAGTGGTATTCGAAATGAATAATGTGGAAGTGCCCGTGCGGTGGAGCCAGATTGCGACCGATATACTTGCCCAGAAATATTTCCGTAAAGCCGGTGTTCCCCAGCCGGATGGCTCTTTGGGCAGGGAGACCTCCATTAAACAGGTTGCCCACCGGATGGCTAACTGCTGGCGGGTATGGGGGGAACGCTATGGTTATTTTGCTTCCGAAAAAGATGCCCGCGTCTTCTATGAAGAGTTGGTTTACTGCATATTAGATCAGGCTTGTGTGCCTAACTCCCCCCAATGGTTCAATACCGGGCTGCATGAAAGTTATGGCATTACCGGCAAGCCCCAGGGCCATTATTTCGTCGATCCGCTCGACGGGGAGTTGAAAAAATCCACTTCCGCATACGAGCGCCCCCAGCCGCACGCGTGTGCCCGATACAATACTAAAGTATTTACTGATAAAGGCATCTTCGAGATCGGCGAGATCGTTGATAATAATCGCACAGACCTTCATGTGTTTGATGGCAATGGGTTTGTTCAAATTCTGGCAACAAAAAATAACGGGATAAAAAATGTTTATCGCGCCACATTGGCAAATGGCAATTTCATTGAATTTACGGATGACCACCTTGTCTGGAATGCCGACAAACGCAAAAAAGACGGAGGCGAATACAACTGGGGAGAGCTGAGGACATTGGTCGGGAAAAAAGTACAACAATTCTCTTTATCCGAAGCAATTCCTGAATTTTCACTGGTGGAGGAGCTGGCAGCAGAAGCAAATGCGGGAAATTCGGGATTTAATCTCATTGAAAGCTATTTTAAAAGCTCTTCTTCTTATGATAGCAATGAGGACAATGCTGTAATTGAAAAAATACAAAAAGCAGCTTTAGCAGGATGGATAGTAGGGGATGGTTATTACGGCAAATATAATCGCAATAAAAAAACCACGATGTTTGGTGCGATAACCATTAATGAGGATGAATATGCATTCGTGAGCGGTTTATTTACCGATATTTTTGGTGTATACAAAACGGTAGTTCGTAAAACGATCAGTGATTTATATCGTATAGTGAAACATGATTCAAAGAAAGTGGACCCTTTTGTAGAAGAGTATGAACTGAATCAAACTTCTTTGACTGCGTTTGTTCCAAATGCAATAATGAAAGGCTCTTTAGTTGAAAAAGCTGCGTTTCTTCGCAGTCTTTTTCAGGCGGATGGCTCTGTTAGGATAAGGAATGAAGATGGCAGAAATTCCGGGGATATCGTATTGACCACTATTAGTGAAGAATTAGCGCATGGTGTGCAAATCCTGTTACTATCGGTAGGTATTTACAGCAATGTTTCTTTGGTAAATGATAGCAGGGAAGACCGACATAAAAGTTTTCAGGTAACGATAGCTTATTTTTCAGAAAGATTGAAATATGAACAACTTATAGGATTCGTTAGTAGCGAAAAGAAGTCAAAGCTCAATCATTTAAACAATTTGGTTGATGGTAAAGACAAGCGTGGTTTGTCTGAATTAACGGTTATAAATATTGATTATATCGGTGAGGAAGAGGTTTATGATATTCAAACCACATCTTCCCGGTTTTTAGCAAATGGGATCGTCGTTCACAATTGCTTCATCCTCAGCGTCGACGACGATCTCGTTAACGACGGGGGGATCATGGACCTCTGGGTCAGGGAAGCCCGGATCTTCAAATATGGGTCGGGTGTGGGAACGAATTTCTCTTATATCCGCGGGGAAGGAGAGAAACTGAGCGGGGGTGGCACTTCCAGCGGCCTGATGAGCTTCCTGAAGATCGGGGACCGGGCTGCTGGAGCGATCAAATCGGGAGGGACCACACGCAGGGCCGCCAAAATGGTCTGCCTGGACCTGGATCATCCCGAAATAATGAATTTCATCAACTGGAAAATGGAGGAAGAAAAGAAGGTGGGGGCGCTGATCGCCGCCGGTTATCCCAGTGATTATGAAGGAGAAGCCTACAAGACCGTCTCAGGACAGAATTCGAATAATTCCATTCGCATACCCAACGATTTTTTTGAAAAGCTCGAAAAAGACGAAGATTGGGAATTGAAGGCCAGGAGCGACGGCCGGATCATGAAACGGATCCCCTCACGTGAAGTCTGGAACCAGATTGCTTACGCAGCATGGCGTTGTGCTGACCCGGGTACCCAATACGATACCACCATCAATGAATGGCATACGTGCCCGAATGGTGGCCGTATCCGGGCGTCTAATCCATGCAGTGAGTACATGTTCCTGGACAACACGGCCTGTAACCTCGCTTCTGTGAACCTCCGCCGGTTCTATAGTGAAGACACGAATGCCTTCGACGTCGAAGGCTTTGAGTATACCTGCCGGTTGTGGACCACCGTGTTGGAGATCTCCGTCCTGATGGCTCAATTCCCTTCCAAAGAAGTAGCTCAGTTGTCCTATGATTACCGGACACTCGGACTTGGTTACGCCAACCTGGGTTCTATGCTCATGGTAAGCGGCATAGCTTATGACAGTGAAGAATCGCGTGCCATAGCAGGCGCTATCAGTGCCATCATGAACGGCGTTGCTTACAAAACATCTGCAGAGATGGCTGCCTGCCTCGGTACTTTTCCACGCTACCAGGAAAATAAAGAACACATGCTGCGCGTGATGCGCAACCACCGTGCAGCAGCATATGATGCAGCCGATGCTTTTGAAGGAATAGAAATAAAACCCGTAGGCATCAATGCAAAATACTGTCCCGACTACCTGCTGAAAGCAGCTACCCGGGCATGGGATGATGCGGTGCAGATGGGTGAGCAATATGGTTACCGCAATGCACAGGCCACCGTTATTGCACCTACAGGAACTATTGGTTTGGTAATGGATTGCGATACTACGGGTGTTGAGCCTGACTTCGCGCTGGTGAAATTCAAAAAACTTTCCGGCGGCGGTTACTTTAAGATCATCAACCAATCTATACCTGCAGCATTAAAGAAACTGGGTTATACTCCGGAGCAGCAGGATGCGATCGTAAAATTCGCGAAAGGACACGGCACCTTTGCAGGAGCTCCTTACATCAATCACCAGAGCCTGAGCGAAAAAGGATTTATAGCAGAAGAACTGAAAAAGCTGGATACCGCTGTAGAAAGCGCTTTTGAGATAGGGTTTGTATTCAATGTTTATAACCTTGGCGAAGAATGTTTACAGCGCCTCGGCTTCAAACCGGAGCAATATTTCGCGCCTGAC
>PLXD01000631.1:7341-7614 GCA_003151295.1 Chitinophagaceae bacterium
TTATCAGCGGTGCGATCTCCAAGACTATCAACCTGCCTAACGAAGCAACTATTGATGAGATCAAGGATTGCTATTACCTCAGCTGGCAGCTTGGACTGAAAGCCTGCGCATTGTATCGTGACGGTTCTAAACTCAGCCAGCCACTCAGCAACAAAAGCGATAAAAAAGATAAGAAAGATAATAAGGAAGAAGCAGTAGCAATACCTGAAGCAAGCCAGATCGTGGACATGAGCAAACTTACAGTAGAAGAACTGCTGGAAGAAGTGAACAGGC
>PLXD01000618.1 GCA_003151295.1 Chitinophagaceae bacterium
GCTCTACCAACTGAGCTACTCTGGCCGATCATTTTTAAACTCAGTTCCGAAAAGAGCTCCCCTAAATACACCTCTGCTGATCAAGGTTTCACAGCATACCATACGTATCCGCTGATTTTTTTTGGGAAGGCAAAGGTAAGCGAATTTGTTAAATTCAAAAATTTTGACTCTCTTTTTTTCCTTTATTTCGAAGACTTTATGAAAATAGATCAGTGCGGGGCAATATTATACAAAAAAGAAGCCGCCCGGAAATTTTTTCTACCGGAGCGGCTTCTTTTTGCTTCATGCCCTGAAAATGATGCTCCCTTTCCAGGAAAGAACTCCCCTTTCGGGGAATTCTAAAAATTTTTCAGATTACGCAACTTGCTTATCCTTTTTCTTTTTTACCTGGTTTATCAGGGAGTCAAAAGCGTTGTCGAAGGATTCTTCGAATGATTTGGAGGTACATTTTACGAAAAAATGTTGACGCGGCACATGCACTTTGATCTCTGCGATCTTGTCCTTAATGGTATGCACAACATTGTCTAACTTAAGGAACACATCTACTTTAATAATCCTGTCATGGAACGTGTTTAATTTTGTCAGCTTTTTTGTTACATACTCGACTAATTTACCGTCTGCCTCAAAGTGCAGGGTCTGAATGTTGACGTTCATAGCAATCCCATTTTTAATCTGTGAACAATAAATAAAAGAACTTGCCTGTATAGAAGTTTTCAAGGCAACGAACCAACACAATGAAGTTAATATTTCAGGAGTGTTTTTCCAAATAAAATTACCGGTAATTGGCTTATAAAATCTGTTAAAAATTCAGTGCAGTAAGCCCTTTAAACTTAACGCAGGAAGCTCATCCTTATTACGCCTTGGGATGGGCTTTTTTGTATACGTCCTTCAGTTTTTCAATGGTATTGTGCGTATAGACCTGCGTGGCCGCCAGGCTGGCATGACCCAGGAGCTCCTTTACCGAATTCAGGTCGGCCCCGCTATTCATAAGATGGGTAGCAAAAGTATGCCTTAGCACATGCGGGCTCTTTTTATCGATCGTGGTCACCTGGCCCAGGTATTTTTTGACGGCCCGGTAGACATATTTGGAATATAATTTCTTACCGCTTTTCCCTACCAGCAAATAGGTCCTGTCCGGAACCTCGAAATCTGAAAGCTTCCTCCGGGAATACTCCGCTATCTCCGCCGCCAGGACTGGACTAATGGGAATGATCCGTTCCTTATTCCCCTTCCCCAGGACCTTAAGCGTCCGGTTGCCGGAATCCACCTGCCCGGCCTTTAAATTGACCAGCTCGTTCAGACGCATGCCCGTCTGGTAAAGAAGGCTCAAAAGCAATCGGTCCGTCAGGCCATTCCAGTCATCTCCGAAATCCATATGCGAGAACAGGGTCTCCGTATCCCGCTGCTCGACATAGACCGGAAGACGCTTACTTATTTTGGGGCTGATGACCGGCGTCATCGGAGACTTCTCCAGGACCCCGGTGCGTAATTGATGCTTGTAAAAGGATTTTAGCGTGGATATCTTCCGGTTGATAGACCGGGAACTGAGCCCCTGGTCCTTTAAAGAAGCCAGCCAACTGCGAACCAGGGAAGAAGAGATCTCCCCCGACCCAAGTTCCCCGAAACCATCCCTGATGAACGCAAAGAAGGCTTCCAGGTCATCCCCGTAGGAACGGACGGTATGCTCCGAATAACGCTTTTCGAATTTCAGATAGTCTATAAATGGCTGGATCAGCGACTCCAAAGTGCTCGGTTTCTATTAACATAAAGTTATCGAACCTGAACGAAGTTTATCGAATCGAAAGAAAGAATATACTTATTTTACAAAATTGAAGTTTCTTGGGCATAGCTTCAACCATCACCTCAAAATAAATTGAATTGAATTGGAACTGGCTCTTTACCGGCAAAATCCTGGGAGAACACATAAAAGATGACCGGCGGAATAACTTCATGCTCATCCGCCTGGCAGCGGCCTTAATGGTGATGGAAACTCATTCCCATATCCTGGCTGGAAAAGAGAAAGACCCCTATTTCCAGCAGCACTTTCATTTCAGTTTTCTCGGCTTGCCATCCTTTTTTTTCCTGAGCGGCCTGCTGGTCACCCAAAGCCTGTACACGAGTTCCTCCTGGAAGAACTTTCTCTGGAAGCGTTTTTTACGTTTATATCCCGCAGCCTGTCTTTCCATATTGGCCGCAGCCTTAATTATGGGGCCATGCGTCACTGCCTTTGGCATAAAAGACTATTTTTCCTCTCCCCTGCTGTATCAATACCTGCAGACCTGCTCCCTGATCCGTATTCATTTTCTCCTGCCCGGCGTTTTCAACCATTCCGCCCTGGGAACGGACTCCATAAATTCCTCTCTCTGGACGATCAGCATGGAAATAAAATTATATATAGGTCTGCTGGCAGCGTGGCTGGTGAAAATACCCGGCAAAAGAAAAATATTGCTCGCTTTGATCGCCACACTAATCGCAATTAGTTGCTTTTTAACGAAATATGGGATCGAAAACATTAATGGCATGGAATGGATGGAATGGATCTATCCAAAATTGCTCCCATATCTCACCTATGGGGTACTATTCCTGGCCGGGGTCCTTTGCAATCTGTATAAGGATCGGATCATTATACGCGGTTACTGGATCATCCTCCTTCCCCTCACCTTCATTGCCAGCTTTTGGCTGGGAATCTTTTTCTTTACATCCTATATCCTGATCCCGGCCCTGGTCATTTTTGCCGCGATCCATGGCTCAGCCTACCTGAAGAAGATCACCCCAAAGGCAGACCTTTCTTACGGGATCTATGTCTTCGCCTTCCCGGTTCAACAATTGGTAGCCAACTATCTTCACCCGGCAGGTCCTTTTCGGCTGTTTCTTTATTCGGTAGCCGCAGTATTGCCGCTGGCGATCCTGTCCTGGTATGGCGTGGAAAAAAGATCGATGGCCCTAAAGCAAAGAATCCCCTGAGAAAATAAAAAAGGCTGCCAATGGCAACCTTTTGAATATCGGAACAAGGGTTCGACCCTTTATAGCTCGAATTTTCCGCTCGCAACCTGCTGTTTGTAGACGGCTTTCAACACTTCACCCCTTCTTTTAACGGAAGGCTTGATGAAGGACTGGCGCTCCCTTAACTGGACCAATACTTTGGCCTTCTCAAACTTCTTCTTGTACTTTTTGAGCGCTTTGTCTATGTTTTCGCAATCTTTTGNNAAAATTGAAATTCTGTCCTGAAAATTACGAAATTCGCTCCATTATGTTTACCGGCATCATCGAATCAATGGGTAAGATCGTATCCGTAACGACTGTAGGCACCAACCGGGTCTTCTGGATAGGATCCGCGATTTCCCATGAATTCAAAATAGATCAGAGCGTATCCCACAATGGTGTTTGCCTTACCGTGGAAGAAGTGAAGGACGGGCTCCATCGCGTAACTGCCATAGAAGAGACCCTCCGGAAGACCGACCTGGGCGCCTGG
>PLXD01000561.1 GCA_003151295.1 Chitinophagaceae bacterium
TGCGAGCCGAATTTCTGGCAGATGGGGCTGCTGCAGTCCACTGACTGGAAGGCCCAATGGATAGAACCAGGCTATACCGAAGACCCGGTCCTGCGCCCCAGCCCTTTATTCCGCAAACAATTTGCCCTTCATAAGAAACTGAGATCGGCCATGGTCTATATCACGGCACATGGACTCTATGAAGCTTTTCTGAATGGTCGCCGGATCGGCGATCTTTGCCTGACACCCGGATGGACCAGTTATAACAAGCGTCTGCAATACCAGGTATACGATGTAAGCACTCTTTTGAAAAATGGGGATAACGTGGTAGGGGTCATGTTGGGCAGCGGCTGGTACAGAGGTACCCTGGCCTGGCGTAACAATAATAACATCTATGGGAAGACCCTGGGCTTATTATTCCAGCTGGAATTGACTTATAGCGATGGCTCGACCCAGACGGTCAATTCCGACGGCACCTGGAAATCCTCTACCGGTGCTATTGTTTATTCGGAGATCTACAATGGAGAGATCGCCGATGCCAGGAAGGAAAAGAAAGGTTGGACCACCGCCTCCTACAATGATGGAGACTGGGCGGGCGTAAACGTTCCGGGTACTCCTACGGATAAGTTGGTCGCAACCTGGAATGAGCCCGTAAAAAAACACGAAATATTCAATGCGCAGAAGATATTTAAAACGCCGGCCGGTGAGTTGGTCGTCGATTTCGGTCAGAACCTGGTCGGCTGGGTTCATCTTAAGGTAAGCGGCCAGGCCGGGGATTCCGTGAAGCTATACCATGCCGAAGTGTTGGATAAGGCCGGGAATTTTTATACCGATAACCTTCGCGCGGCCAAACAGGAGGATATCTATATCCTGAAGGGTGGGGGAGAAGAGGAATTCGAGCCCCATTTCACCTGGCAGGGTTTCCGCTACGTACGGGTGATCGGCTTTCCCGGTGAGTTGAAGGCGGAGAATATCACGGCCACGGCTATTTATTCGGATATGCCCCTCACAGGCAGCTTTAGCTGCTCGTATCCCTTGCTCAACCAGTTGCAGCACAATATAGAATGGGGGCAGAAAGGCAATTTCATCGATGTGCCTACCGACTGTCCCCAGCGCGACGAACGCCTGGGATGGACCGGCGACGCGCAGGTCTTTTCCCGGACAGCCTCTTTCAACAGGCAGGTGAATAATTTCTTCGCCAAATGGCTAAAGGATGTGGCTGCCGACCAATTCCCGAGCGGCGCCGTGCCGCACGTGGTGCCGAATGTATTGGGTAAAAATGATGGCGGCTCCGCCGGATGGTCCGATGTGTCTACCATCGTGCCCTGGAATATGTACCTGGCCTATGGGGATAAGAAAATATTAGAGGCGCAATATCCCAGCATGAAGGCATGGATAGGATTTATGGAGGATAACAGCGATCATTTTTTATGGAATAAGGGCGGTCATTTCGGAGACTGGTTGTCCTACCACCCCGAGAATGATCCCGGCCGGGCGGCTGTCACCGATCAATACCTGATCGCCCAGGCTTTTTTTGCTTATTCCACCCAGTTGGTGATCAATGCGGCGAAGGTATTGGGGTATACCGGGGATGTGGAAAAATATACGGCCTTATTACGAAACGTGAAAGGGGCTTTCCAAAGGGAATATGCTACGCCGGGCGGCCGTATGGTGTCTAATACCCAAACGGCTTATGTGCTGGCCCTGCAGTTCGACCTGTTACCGGAAGAAGTCAGGCAGGCTGCCGCTCAAAGGCTGGTGGATAATATAAAGGATTATGATGACCATCTGACGACGGGATTTCTCGGCACACCCTATTTGTGTCAGGTGCTGACGCGATTCGGGTACACGGATATCGCCTATAAACTGCTATTACAGGAGACTTACCCCTCCTGGCTCTACCCGGTAAAAATGGGGGCTACAACGATCTGGGAAAGATGGGATGGGGAGAAGCCTGACAGCACGTTCGAGGATATCGGGATGAATTCTTTTAACCACTATGCATATGGAGCCATCGGCGACTGGATGTACCGCGTCGCAGCGGGTATCGACACCTATGAGTCGGGTCCCGGTTATAAGAAGATAAAGATCATGCCCCATCCCGTCGGTAAGATCGATTATATGAATGCCGATCTCCAGACGTATTATGGCCGGATCAGTTCGCATTGGAAGCAGCTGTCCGGACAATTCCTGTTGGATGCAGAAATCCCCGTCAATACCACTGCTGAGATCTTCATCCCGTCCGGGTCGGCCGATGCGGTGAAGGAAGGAGGGCTTCCCCTGTCCGACCTGCCCGGTCTCAAAGTATTGCGGCAGGAAGGAGGGTATACCGTAATTGAAGCGGGCTCGGGGAGCTACCATTTTGTGGTGGTAGAGTAAGAGCACTTCGCTCAACTTGTTGTATTTTGCAGTCTTTAGCTATTATAACTATGCGAATCGGTTTGTTTGTGCCCTGTTATGTAGACCAGTTCTATCCCCAAGTGGGTATTGCTACCTTGGAATTGCTTGAAAAAGCCGGCTGCGAAGTCGTTTACCCGGCGAACCAGACCTGCTGCGGCCAGCCCATGGCCAATTCAGGATTTGAGCACCTGACCAAAGGGTGCAATGAGCTGTTCATTAAGAATTTTCATGAATTTGATTATATTGTTTCCCCTTCGGGCAGTTGTGTCCTGCATATCAAGGATCATTTGCACGATGAGGCACGTGAAGCGGATGCTCAAAATATCCGGGGTAAGATCTATGAGATGGTGGAGTTCCTGACCGATGTGCTAAAGATCGAAAAGCTCGATGCCCGGTTTCCTCATAAAGTCAGCATTCACCAAAGCTGTCATGGACAGCGGGGATTGAAGCTGGCGCAAATGACCGAGCTGATGGCGCCTGCTTTTTCGAAACCGGAACGGTTGCTGAACCTGGTGGAGGGGATCGAACTGATCGGGTTGGACCGCACCGATGAATGTTGCGGGTTCGGCGGCACTTTTTGCGTAGCGGAAGAAGCCGTCTCCGTGAAGATGGGTAAAGACCGGGTAGCCGATCATCTTAAACATGGCACGGAATATATCACTTCCGCCGACATGAGTTGCCTGATGCATTTGGAGGGGATCCTACACAGGCAGAAAAGCCCGGTGCAGGTCCGGCATATTGCGGAAATATTGAATAGCAGGGAATAAGCAGCGGGAACGCATAATCAAAACAGATTCTATGCAGGAAAATTCAAAAGATCATGCCGCGCTGGCAGATCAGTTCAACAAAGACGAACCGCGCGTCGATTGGCATGATGAGACACTCTGGTGGGTAAGACAGAAAAGGGACAAGGCCGCTCACCAGGTGCCTGATTGGGAATTGCTCCGGGATACGGCTTCCGGGATAAAGGATAATGTCTTATCGCATCTCAGCGAATACCTGGAAAAATTCGAAGAACAGGCACGGCGCAATGGGGTGACTGTACATTGGGCGACAGATGCCGCGGAACATAACCAGAT
>PLXD01000580.1 GCA_003151295.1 Chitinophagaceae bacterium
ATCCTTCGAAGCAAAGCTGAATGATCCGCAGACGGCTGCCACCGCCAAAATCTGGGCTCCCAAGGCCGCAGAGGCAAAAAAGCTCTCCACCGAGCTGACGACCTATATCGAATCGTTGAAAAATGAAGTGATTGACGGATCCAGTCCCCAGGTAAAAGACGGGGTAAAGGAATACTCCGAAGGTGACCTGGATGCGCCTACCCGCATCATGGACGTGGAAGGGAAAGGAAAAGTATTATATGGAAGGTTGACCAAGTATAAAACGGATTTGCTGAACCTGCTGGATCCTTCCCAGTATCCCGACCAGCCCGACAATATAAAGGCCGAATTGAAGGCACAAAAAGATATATTCGATAAGACCCTGCCCCTGGACCTCTCCATTCCTAAATCTGAATCGGGAAATGTCCGTACCGGGGATGATCCCAAGGATTGGACCATCAACTATTACCATATGACGCCCAGTATCGCAGCCATGACGATCCTGAGCAAATTCCAGAGCGATGTTAAAAACTCCGAATCCCAGGTCATTGACTATTTGCACAAAAGGATCGGAGAAGTAAAGATTGTATTTGACAAATTCGAGCCACTTGTGGGTACCAATGCCACATACCTGATGCCCGGCGACGAGCTGGAAGTCACGGCAGGTATCGGCGCCTTCAGTGCCGCTGCCAAGCCCACTATATATATAAATGGTGCCAAGCAGGATCTGGGTCCCGATGGAACGGCCGACTTTAAGACAAAGGTCAACTCTACCGGCCAGTACGATGTAAAGATCGAATATGCCAAACCCGATGGAAGTTTAGGTACGATCGATAAAATCGTGAAATACACAGTAGGTCAGCCCTCTGGTGCCTCTGTCTTCCTCAGGAAAATGAACGTTCTGTATATCGGTGAAGAGAACCCGATGACTATCTCCGGCGGTAGCGTAGGCGCAGAAAAAGTAAGCGTAAGCTTCTCCAATGGTTCGATCGAAAAGGTCAGCGGAGATGATTACATAGCCAAGCCTACCACACCGGGTACGGGTAAGATCATCGTCAACTCTGCCGGTAAGATCAAGGAATTCGAAATGAGGGTAAAATACCTGCCCAATCCTACCGGTTTTGTTGGTGCAAAATCGAGTGGTACAATGGGTTCCTCCGAATTCAGGGCCATCGGCGGTGTGATCGCCAGGCTGGAAAATTCTGATTTCGAATCCCCTTTCAAAGTGGTAAGCTATAAACTCGGCGCCGTAGGCGGGAATATTCCCAGCTACCAACAGGCCACCAATGAAGGTAACAGGTGGACCGGGGCTGCGGCACAGATCGTTTCGAAATGTACTCCCGGAACCAGTGTCTTCATCGATGAGATCCATGTGATCGGACGCGATGGAAGGAACCGGGAATTGAATCCGATGGTATTTAAATTGCAATAAAATTTCTTAGAACGTCCCGGGAAGCTGAATGGCGACCGGGACGCTCTTTTCCGAACTATTCATAAGATAAATTTCATTCAGATGAAAAACGGTGTTATCAGATTATGCTTGTTGGCGACGGTGATCGCGCTGGCCATAGGTACCGTGGATGCTCAAACGGCACCCCGTCCTAAAAAGAAAAGGCCTTCGACAGCCAAAGGGAAGGGTAAGACCGTCAATAAGAGCAAGAAATCCAGCAAGGATGCCAACCTCGTGAGCGCGCCCAAAGACACGGTGAAGGCCGTGGCAGTCTTCGAAGCGGATATCAAGCTGGATACCATCAGAAGGTCGCTCCGCAATGACGCGATCATCGAGCGTAATCTGGTAAAGGATCGTACCCCCCTGGCCTATGAGCATATCCGGGAAGACGATGCCGTCTATCGCCAGCGTGTATGGCGGGAACTGGACGTACATGAGAAGATGAACCTGCCCTTCGTGTATAAAGCAGTGGAAGACAATGGTAGCCAGATGTTCATCAATATCCTGCTATACGGTATCAAGAACGGTGAGATTACGGCCTTCGATCCGGTCAGCGACCGGTTCACGACGCCTTATACTTTCAAGCAGATTGCCGAAATGGTAGTCGGCAGGCCCAAGGTCATACAGGTTCCCGACATGGACAAAGACCCCGATGGATCGAAAGGCCTCATGCGGGATACTACTATCTCTAAAGATTTCGACGCCAGCGCCATCGAGAAATACCAGATCAAGGAAGAATGGGTATTCGACAAGCAAACCTCCAGGCTACATGTAAGGATACTCGGTATCGCTCCCGAAATAACGCTGCTGAACTCGGATGGTTCGGTGCGTGCCAACGTGCCGATCTTCTGGGTATACTATCCCGATCTCAGACCCATGCTGGCAAAATACGAAGCCTATAACGGCAAGAACTACGGTGCCAGGATGAGTTGGGAAGAGCTGTTCGAAAGCCGCATGTTCGCCAGCCGCATCATCAAATCCACCGTCGATAATCCTGCCGATCTGGAGATCAAAGATTTTATCAGGGACCCGATCCTCCAGTTGCTGGAAGGCGATAATGTCAAAGAGAAAATATTTAATTACGAACAGGATCTCTGGTCGTACTAAGCAAAATAATTCACTCGGAAAGGGGATATCGTAAATCTACGATACCCCCTTTTTTATTGCGGGAATTGTGAATTAAATATCTAGAAGCTAATTAGTTAGTTTGCTTTCGTTTTTTTAAAAAATACCCAAATGCGGGTATTGTTTAATAGAATTGTTTTACTACTTTTACAATGGTTTTTCATAGGATATTGGATTTTAAAAACGGGGCTGGATGTCTATCCGGGCCCCTTTTTTTATTTTACACCGTTCCTGTTTTAAAGTTGTTTTTTAGTTCGTCCTTTCTAATCGCTTCCTTTCTCTTTATTATCAATGTTCTCCTTGTTCTCTTCGTTTTCCTTGCTCTCTTTGTTCTTTTTGTTCTCCTTGTTCTTTTTAAAATATTCCCATACGAGTTTTGCCCTGGCAGGGCC